>SKKC01000265.1 GCA_007121695.1 Spirochaetales bacterium
GACCATGGCATGCGTATGGGATACTACTACTCAGGCCTCCTTGATTGGACCTTTACGAAGAAACCGATAACGGACTTTGTTGATCTGATGACAAACACACCCGTCAGTAGAGAGTACGTGCAATATCAGGAGTTGCAGTGGCGTGAACTCATTTCCAGATATAAGCCATCGATTTTGTGGAGTGACATAGGCTATCCACCGGGAAGTAACCCTGCGCGGCTCATGGCCGATTTCTACAATGCCGTACCGGAAGGTGTGGTAAACGACAGATGGGTTCAGCTTTCCAGGTCTAAGCGGGCACTGCTCCGCATTCCCGGGCTGCGCTCGAAGATTAACCGGCAGGCAGCAGCGGCATTCAGCGGCGGGGGGACGAACCCCATGCAGCCCGTGCATGCGGATTTTTCAACGCCGGAGTATACGACCCTCGACCACATCCGTGAGCAGAAGTGGGAATGCACGCGGGGAATCGGACGATCGTTCGCGTATAACCAGTTTGAGCCGGATGAGATGTATCTGACGTTGCCCGAACTCGTTGAGTCATTCATCGATATTATCAGCAAGAACGGCAATCTCCTTCTGAATGTAGGCCCGAAAGCAGATGGCTCGATTCCCGACATTCAGGTGAATCTGCTGCGTGGTTTCGGTAACGAGCTGTCGCGAATCGGAGACGGCGTCTTCGGGACACGGCCGTTTTCGACCTTCGGATATAATGTACCCGATGGCGAAAAAATCCGGTATACTCGCAAAGGCTCCTCTGTGTACTGCTTCGTTTTTCCCGCAGGCAAACCGGAAGTGAGCGTACGTCTTGCGCCAGACATAGACCCTGCAACCGTTCAAGCGGTGAACGGGGACGTATCTGTTCGTACAACAACAGATGGTTCTTGCGTGCTGAGTGAGTTTTTACCGTCAACAAGCGGCGTGTATATGCTACAGTTTCAGATGAAGGAATGAATGGGCGTCGATGCGACAGAAAGATGTGACCATGCGAGACGTCGCTTCCAGAGCTGGTGTTTCCATAGGAACTGTTTCGCGGCATATACATGGAGCTCCGCTGAAAGAGGCAACTCGCGAACGTGTCGAGCAGGCGATACGTGAACTCGGGTATGAACCCGATAGCAGGAAGCAAGATGTGGCACAACCAACGCTTACGGTTGGTGCAGTATTGCCGTTTTTCGACAGTTTCCATATGGGAATAATCAGCGCGCTGGAAAAGATCATGTACCGGAAACAGTACAATCTGATTCTCGCTGAATACGAGGACGACGAGGACGCGCTCGAGTCGAAAATCCGTTTTCTTCGCCAGCGTTACACCGACGGGTTTGTGTGCTCGCCACTCTCGTCGGACCTGCCAATCGTTCGGTCGCTTCGAGGTTCCCGGATACCCATGGTCAGTTTTAATAACCGCGTACCTTCATGGCAGTGTGATCACGTCCACGTAAACGACAGGGATTCCGTGTTCCGCGCTACGGAGTATCTGGTATCCATGAATCACAGGCGCATCGGTTTCGTCGGTGCGCACGACGGTTCGAATACGGCGCATGAGCGGGAAAACGGGTTCAAGGATGCAATTCAAAAAATGGGCCTTTCCTCGGAGCTCTGCCCGCTGCAGTTTGGCGACTGGCGTCGTGAACAGAGCGGGTACTCGGCGGCGCGGAACCTGTTCAGCCGGATTCCACGTCCCACGGCAGTGATAACTGCAAACTACATCCTGGCCTTCGGTGTCCTCGCGTATATGCAGGAACACGGAATAGCGGTTGGGGAAGAGGTGTCGGTCATCAGTTTCGACGATACCGAGGTATTCAAGCTCACAAAGCCTGGAATTACATCGCTACGACAACCTCTTGACCAGATTGCCGTCAGCATCGCGGACATATTGTTCCGGAGACTATCTGGAGACTGGAGTGACTATCCGACTATTGTAGAGTTGTCGACGGAGCTGGTTGTTCGCGGATCCGTGCAGCGCGCACCAACGTAAGTTCCGGTACCCCCTTCACAAAACCAGCCCGCCAAGCGCAGCAACCAGGCTCCCGACGGCGATTCCCGCGATGATCTCGCCGACCGTGTGACCGTGCAGGACGGGAAGGGCTGGCAGGTCGCGGTCTGCACGGTCCGCGTTATACGACTCGCCGAGGTGCTGCAGCGCGCTCCGGACACGGACTGCATCGTGCAGAATAATAATCGTAAAAACCAGACTGACCGCAAAGACAGCCGAATCAAACCCGGCGTGCAGTCCGGAACCCACCGTGACGGCAGACGTAAACGCTGCATGCCCACTCGGAAACCCGCCGAAGCTGAACAGGGGAGCAAAGTCGACGCGGCGCTGCCGTATACTCGAGGCAACGGCCTTCCAGGTCTGGCATGCCATCTGGGAGGCAAGGGCAAGGATCAGCACGTGCGGGATTGTTTCCATGCTCGAAAGTGTAACGCAGGCTTGACGAAACTGCGATATCGCATCAGCGTTTCTCCATGGAAATCAAGGAACTGCAGATGGGCCAGTCGTCCTGGAAGGTTGAAACACGATCGATTGTCGCATGGGTGACCGAACAGGGGGGAATGATGGCCCCGGTCGTCTTCCGCGTGCCCTCGGGCCGGGAGGTGCAGCCGTATTACGTTGCTCCATGGCACAACGAGCAGCGCGAGTGTACTCCACCGGTGCTCGGCCCGCTTCGGGGCGATTTCTTCTGTCTCCCGTTCGGCGGAGACAATGCTGTTGGCGAAGAGAACCACGAACCACACGGCGAATCGGCATACGCCGACTGGCAGCTGGTAGAGCTTGCCTCGGATCGTGACTCGCGTACGCTGACTCTTTCCCGGTCGTATTCCGCATGCGCCGGGTCCATAACGAAGCAGCTGCGATTCAGCGAGACGCATCCGGTCGTATGTACCGAACACCGCATCGAAGGCTTCTCGGGCGATTATCCGCTTGGTCACCACGCGATTCTGCACGGGGGCGAGCAGGACGGTATCTGGCGAATCTACGCCGCCCCGTTCGATTATGGTGCGACGGATCCGTCCTTCGGTTCGCCCGCAGCAGGCGGCGAGTACTATGCGCTCGATCCGGGGGTTCGTTTCGATTCGCTCCAGCAGATTCCTACCCGGTGGAAAAACATCGACATGACAGACGCGTCGGTTTTCCCCGCGAGACGGGGATTCATTGACCTGTACGCGATGTACCGGCGTCCCCCCGGCGAGCCGGAGAAGCGGCTTGCATGGACTGCAGCGTACAACCGCCCGCAGAACTACCTCTGGTTTTCGATCAAGGATGCATCGGCGCTTCCGGCGACCGTGTTCTGGGTTGAACACAACGGGCGGCATCAGGAACCCTGGAACGGGAGAAACAGCTGCATAGGCATAGAGGAGACCTGCACGTTTTTCGCTTCGGGGCGTCGCGAAAGTATTGCGCCGAATACCGTGGCAGAACAGGGCATACCGACCGCCGTCTCCCTGCGCCCGGACCGGAGTACCACGATCCGCACGGTGCAGGGAGTCCTGGAGCTGGACAGCGAGCCGGACGCGATCGACTTTCTGACCGATGCAGACGGAATGATCGTCTGCAGGGTAAACGGCTCACAGACGATACCCGTGGGTGTGGAACGCAGCCGGGCCCTGTCGGTGCTATGAGTACGCAGAACCCGGGACGGCATCGATCGTCGCTCTATTCAGCTGCGCTTCTCCGTCGCGCCATACACGACTATCGGAGCCTGCTCGATCGCGGCTACCCCGAGAAACCGGTCATGAACCTTGTCGGCGACCGGTACAGGCTCTCGCGGGAACTCCGCGGGATGCTGATGCGGGGGGTGTTTTCCTCTGTCGCCTCTGCTGCGCGTCTGGAACGTCGCGTCAGCCGAATACGGTGTACCGACACCTGCATCGCGGCTCGGCAGGCGGGCAGGCGAGGAGAGCTCCTGGTCGACGGTCACAATGTTCTGTTTACCATGTGGAACTGCCGCGCCGGGCGCCCGATCGTTCGCGCGACCGACGGCTTTATTCGCGACATTGGCGGGACCGCCTCACGGCTTCCCCACGATGCACGGTTTTCCCGCCTTGCGGTTGAACTGTGCGAGGTCATCGCGAGCCTCGAAGTGCCTGAGGTCCGGGTGCTTCTCGACGAGCAGCTGCCGTGGAGCGGCGAACAGCGGGCAGAACTGGAGCAGATCTGGCAACATAGACGCAGCTGGTCTACGGAAGAGGACGGTCCGCCGGGAGCCGACGTTCGCCATCGTGCAGGGGCACAACAGGCGGTCCCGGTTTCCTGCACGTTTCTGACACACCAGTCCGTCGACGCGTTAATTTCCGGACGCTCGCAGGATGCAGACGTCATTGCAACGAGCGATACCGGCATTATTGACCAGTGCGACACTCCCGTGTTCGACCTCGGCGGGTACATTGTCGAGCAGATCTACAGCCGCATTCCCCGCGACATGTAGACCGCGCCGCTCAGGCAGGAGCGGCGAGAATGAGTTCGTGCAGCGATGTAACCGCCGTCGCGATCTCGTCGTTTCGGATAAGAACGGCTATGTTGATCTCGGTCGCGCTCTGAGACACCATTCGCGCCTTGATTCCCTGCTCGCCCAGACGACTGAAGATCTCTTCCAGAATACGTACCCGGCTTTTGAGTTCCTCGCCAATGACGCAGACAATCGCCTGTCCCCGGGATACCTGGACGGTGCCAAGACTGTCGAGGCGCTCGAGTGCATGCGCTATCGTTTTTTCGTCGTAGTCGCGGTCCGTCACCAGCGACACGGTCGCCTCCGAAGTGGCCGCCATGTGGACGCCGATGCCGCCTTCAGACAGGACGCCGAACGCCTTTGACAGGATTTCCACTGCGGACATGAGCCTGGCAGACGCAACCGTAATGAGGCACACATCTTCCTTGTAGACGATGGATTTTGCCGCAGCCGGTGTAAGCGCGCTGTCCGGAAGAATAATGCTGCCGGCATCTTCCGGATGCATGGTGTTCAGTACCCGCACGGGAATTCCCTTTCGGATTGCAGGGACCAGGGTCGACGGGTGCAGCACTTCTGCTCCGTAGTAGGCGAGTTCGCTCGCTTCCTCGAAGGACAGCTGCGCAAGGCTCCTCGCCCGGGGATCCACGGATGGGTCGCAGGTCATGACTCCGGAGACGTCCGTCCAGATCTGTACTTCTTCGACCTGCAGCGCAGCCCCGATAATCGAGGCAGTAAAATCGCTTCCCGATCTGCCCAGGGTGGTAATACTGCCAGATGCGTCTTTTCCGAGAAATCCCGTGACGACGGGAATGCCGTCTACTGCCCGTACATGCGACGCAAGCGATGCGTCTATGCCGGGTAGGGGAGTCGCCGCCCCGTGTCGTGAATCCGTTTCGAGGCCGATATCGAAACTGTTTACGGCAACTCCCGGCATGCCCTGTTGCTGCATGTGCGCAGCGACAATGCGCGTGGAGCACTGCTCGCCAAACGACAGAATCTGGTCCACCGTTCGCGGTGTGAGTTCCCGGATAAGACTGACACCCCGAACGAATCCTTCAAGACGTTCGAACAGATCGTCGCACAGCGTCGGGGCAATACCGAGGTCTGCAATAAGGCGAGCGTGGTAATCGGTCACCGCTGATATGTCTATGACGCCGCCGCGCGCGGTGTGCGCTGCGGCGAGCAGGTAATCGGTCGTCTTGCCATGCGCCGACACGACAACTACCGGCTGCCGCGACAACGATGCTCTGACAAGGTCGACAGCGTGGCGCACCCGGTCTGCATCGGCGATGGAGCTGCCACCGAACTTCATGATGATCATTCATCTGTCTCCATAGAGCGTTCATACCACGTATGGCACAGCGGCTTCAAACACGCTCCCGGCTGTATACGGAGACCGGTGCGTATCAGTACCTTATGGAAACCATGTTTTCCGTCAGCCGCCTTGCCGTGCGCAATCTCGCGCAACACAAAGCGAAAACCATCATAGTCGGCAGCATTATCTCTCTCGGGGTCGTTGTCCTTATTGTCGGAAACAGCTTCATGGAAACGGCGCGCCTCGGCATAGAGCGTGCATTCATTAACAACTACACCGGGCACGTCATGATAACCGGCCTGTCCCGGGGAGAAATCTCCCTGTTTGGCGTGCAGTCACCCGGAGGAGTCGAAGAAACACCGCTTCTCCCGTCTGTTGCGCGCATCCGCGAGTTTGTCGACGACCTCGACCAGGTGGTTCATTCGACGCCGCAGTTGACGACGATCGGACAGTTTGGAATCGATGAGGTGGAAGGGCGGACGTTCGGTCTGTTTTTCGGAATAGATCCGACGACTTACTTCGATATGTTCGGCGGAGTGCGGGTCATTGAGGGCCGTCTGCCTGAGCCCGGTGAGCGGGCAATGCTCATGAGCAGGCAGCGAGCAGACGCCCTGCGCGAGGCAATAGAGCGAACCGCCGAGCGCGAGGGACGGCCACCCGACCGCCGCGACGTCCGGGCCGGAGACCAGATTGCGCTTTCGAGTTTCGGGGCCGGAGGCTTTCGAATCCGGCTCGTGCCGCTGGTAGGCATCTACGAACCGACCAGCGGAGAAGCAGTCGGAAGCGAGTTTATCAGCTTCGTCGACGCAGAGACGATTCGAGCGCTGACCGGGCGGACAACCGGACGCGGGAGCGAGATTGTGCTCCTCGACGAAGAACGGGACCTGCTCGACGTAGATGACTTTGACCTGCTCTTTGCCGACGATGCAGCCTTCGACGACGAGGCCCGGTTCGAAGACCCCATCGACGACTGGGACCTGATATTTGAAGAGGATCTGCCGGAGCAGGCATCGCTACCGTGGGGTGAGGCGCTTGAATCCGACTCGGCAGGAACGACGGACTCGGGCGCATGGAACTTTCTGCTCCTGCGGCTTGACCGTACGCAGTCGATCCCTGCTGTTGTCGCCCGTATCAACGGGTTCCTCGCCGACGAGGGAATCGCCGCACGCGCCTGGGACTGGGAACAGGCGGCGGGTCCGTTTGCAACGACGGCCGACGTCGTCCGGGTCGTATTCAATGTGGCCATCATTATTGTCGGTGTGGTGGCAGCGATTGTCATTATGAACACGCTTGTTATATCTGTTATGGAACGCACCGCCGAGATCGGCACCATGCGCGCACTCGGAGCGGGCAGGGTCTTCGTGTGGAAGCTCTTTTTCACCGAGAGCCTGCTGATTACCGGACTGTTCGGTCTGATCGGCATGGGAGTCGGCAGCCTTATCACCGGGGTGCTGTACCTCATCGGCATCCCTGCGACGACGACGTTCCTCGAAGTACTCTTTGCCGGACCGGAACTCAGACCGGTCGTATCATGGGTATCGCTTCTCGGGTCCGTCGGCATTGTTGCCGCGGTGGCGATTCTCGCACACATCTATCCGGTCATGGTGGCGCTTCGCATACAGCCGGTCCGGGCAATGAAGGCGGACTAATGGGTACCCTGCTTCGAACTGCGTTGCGCAACCTGTCGAGACAGAAACGTCGGACGATCCTGCTTTCCGGTGCGATCGCCTTCGGTATTATGGTGGTCACGATAATTAACGGCTTTGCCGGCAGCTTCCTCGAAAACGTAACCGAGAATTTCGGCCAGCTGCTCGCAGGGCATATTTTTATCGAAGGCGTCGAGAGAATCGAGCCGGGGAATGAGATTCAGATTATCCGGGATGATGAAGCACTGCTCGCCGCGATCGACCGATCCGGCGTACAAGCGCGCTACATTACGCGCCGGAGCGACGTGCGCGGCACACTGGTGTTCGGTGGCCGTACCGCGTCGCAGCAGATCGTCGGTGCCGACTGGTCGGTCGAGTCGGCGCTGACCGAGCGTATCATTCTCGAGCAAGGAAGTTTCGACGGTGTCCGGGCCGGTAACGGGCTCATTGTCGGCCGACCGACGGCAGATCTGCTGCGACTCGAAGTCGGTGACCCGGTGCTTGTGCGACTGCGTACGATTACCGGGCAGCAGAATGTCGGCGAGTTCCGCATTGCAGGCATTTCCTTCGACCCGGGTTTCGTCGCCGGGCTGACCGCCTACGCCGACCGCGCCTACATAAACGAGTTGCTGCAGATCGGGGTGGACGAGTACCGTCAACTCGGAATTCTGCTGTCGACCCTGACGGAGATAGACGAAGCTGCCGACCGGGTATTCGAAGAAATATCGCGGGAGCTCGCGGTATTCGAGCGCGGTACCGAAGATCCGGACTCGAATCCCATTTCCGCGCTCTTCGAGCAGGCACGAACGGAAGAGTGGGAGGGCGTGCGCTACCGCCTGTACACGCTGAACGAGATCGTATCTGATGCGCAGCAGATTGTGGTGGTGCTGAACCAGGTCAGCATTGTCGTCCTCGTGGTTCTGCTCGGGATCACCATGATAGGAATTACGAACACCTTCCGCATGGTCATGTTCGAACGCATCCGCGAGATAGGCACCATGCGCGCCGTCGGCATGCAGAAGCAGCAGGTGCTGAAGCTGTTTTTGTCGGAAGCGCTCATGCTCGCGTTCATAGGCGTCATTGCAGGACTCGTGCTTTCGGCGATCGTCATGGCAGGTCTGTCGCAGATATATATTGGCCTTGATACCCCGATCTTCGTGCTTCTGAACGAAGGGTATTTTACCTTTGCGGTACGACCCGGGCAGGCCGTACTCCACGTGACGCTGGTGGTGATGTTCACCCTGACTGCTGCCTGGTTTCCTGCCCGCCGGGCATCCGAACTGCCGCCGGTCGAGGCGCTTCGGAGCACGAACTAAGGAGTTGTGTATGAGGATTTTTCGAACTTCTACCGTTTACGGGTTGTGTGTGCTTCTACTCGTGGCCGGGGCTGCCCTGTCCGCGCAGACACCCGACTTCGACGCAATGCTTGCCGAAATTGACCAGCTTGGCCAGTTTGGCGACCGCGATTTTTCCGGCGTCTACACGATCGTTTCGCAGGTGCCAGGGCAGGAAGACTCGGTAACCCAGGCCCGGCTGTTTCGACGCGACCGCACCGACGAGTTCGTCCTGATTATTCTGCAGCCGCAGATTCAACGCGGTCAGGGCTACCTTCAGTCAGGCGATACCGTCTACTTCTACGACCCCGAAAGTCGCCGCTTCGAGCGTACCACCCTGCGCGATTCCATTCAGGGAACCGATGCGCAGAACCGCGATCTGGTGCGTGGAAATCTGTCGGAAAACTATCGCGTCGTATCCTGGGAGCAGGGACGGCTCGGCAACTTCGATACATACATTCTCGATCTCGAGGCCACCGGTACCGGGGTCGACTACGACCGGATTCGTCTGTGGGTCAGAACCGACCGACCCATTGTACTGCGCGAGGAAAACTACAGCGCAACCGGACGCTTGCTGCGAACGCTGCTCTTTCCCCGGTATGCCCAGGTCGGCGGGCAGGCGGTTCCCACGCAGATTCTTATTGTCGACGGCATTAACGAAGGCGAACGGACGCAGATCACCCTGCGAGACCCGAGCGTTGCGAGCATTCCCGATGGAGTATTTACCCGTGACTACCTTGAACGCGTCAGCCGTTAGGCGACTGTGGCTCGTCGGGCTCCTGCTGACGTGCAGCATCGCGGGCCTTATGGCGCAGGAAGACACGGCAGACGACCCCTTTGCCGACCTGTTCGAGGTCGACGATATATTCGAAGAGGTCGATGAAGATTTTGACCCCTTCGCCGATCCGACCGATGATCCGCTTGTGTCGGATCTCGTCGTCTGGAGCGGACGCTTTCTCGGGTCTCTCGGCGGATCGTGGAACTGGATCGACCCGTGGAACGAGGGGCTTCTCGAGCCCGATGCCGGTCCGCTGACCTCGACCGTAGGCGCCGATCTCCGCTTCGACGCGAGGCCTGCGCGCGATTACCGCGTACTCGGCTCGTTTCAGATACGCGCGACCGGAGCGGGTGGGGCCGCCGTACCGGGCGGAATCGACGGCTTTACCCCGGGCGAAGACGATCTTGCTTCGATTATCGAGCAGCTGTCAGACGACGACGGCAATCTTCCTGTTCCCGGCCTGGTACCCGACGGCGACGACGACGATGCGCCCGCCGGAGGCAGCCCGACGCTCGAGCTGTCGGTGTTCGAGCTCTTCGCCGATTTCAACTGGGACGAGCGGGTGTTCTTTCGCTTCGGGAAGCATACCATCAGCTGGGGCGTCGGATTTCTCTTCAGCCCGGCCGATGTGCTGAACCTGACGGCAATCAACCCGCAGGATCCGGACGGAGACATTGAAGGCCCCGTGAGCCTGCGCACCCGCGTCCCCTTCGGCCGAAGTACCGCGACGCTCTACCTTGTCGTGCCCGACGGTGGTGAGGTGCTCGACCTCGCCGTGGCCCCGCAACTGCTGCTTGAAATCGGAGAGACCGAGCTCGGACTCGCGGCGTGGTATCAGCGGCGGCGACCGCCCCGGGGCATCGTGACGCTCAGGCGCGGAATCGGGGAGTTCGACCTCTTCGCGGAAGGGGTTGTCGCCTGGGGCTCTGAGCGGACCTTTCTCGAAGCGCTGGAACCGGACAACGAGTTTGCGTTCCGCACCTTCGAACGGAAATCGGGCCTGTTTCCGAGCGCGACCGCAGGGTTCCGACGGCTCGATGACGTCGAAGGACTGGGCAACGTGCTCTTCGCCGCGCAGTACCTGTACAACGGAGACGGCTACGCGTCGAACGAGCTGCCGGGGCGCGACGAGACGGTGCTGCAGATGGCGAGCGCAGTCCTGGCGCAGCAGGCCGCCGCAGCTGCGGGCATACTCGTTGCGAGCCCGCTCGTCTCTCCCGACGACCCCACGCGCGCGTTCAACGACATCGCGCCGCTTACGACCGGACGGCATTACGCTGCGTTGACCTTCGGCGTGTCCGAGCTTGCAGGGTCGCGCTTCGGAACAAGCGTGTTCGGGATCGTGAACATGAGCGACTGGTCCGGATTCGTCTCCCCGGGGTTAAGCGTCCGTTTTACCGACCGCATGAACCTCAACGCGACAACGCTGTTCAGCTTCGGTTCACCTGGCAGCGAGTTTGGCAATCCGGTGTCGCGTGTTCCTGGCGACGGGATCATCAGTGGCGAGCCCGTGTTTCCGGATTCAGGGCCTGCGATCAGCCTCAACGTATCGGTGAGTCTCGGCGGGGGTAGCTTTTAGCCTGACTGCTCCGTACAATGGCGAGGCACAGAGGGGGCAGGATATGAGACGTTGTTTTGTA
>SKKC01000111.1 GCA_007121695.1 Spirochaetales bacterium
ATCATTGATATTCGGGATCTGATACGTGAACTCGGCAGCTCGTATACCGTGATTCTCAGCTCGCATATTCTCCCGGAGATCAGTGAAATCTGCAAACGCGTTCTTGTTATTAACAACGGTCGTATCGTTGCAGACGGGAACCCAGCCATTCTCGGACGAGACCTGTTCGACACGAGCCAGATTGTCGTTACGACGTTGGCAGGCCGGGAGACAGCGCACGCGATCATTGCAGGAATTCCGGGTGTCCGGAGTATTCAGGAACTTTCCGCCACAGAAGAAAACACGACCGAGATTCTTGTTCTGACCGATAAGGATAAAGACCTGCGTAGCGACGTTTTCGAAGCGTTCAGTGCTGCCGCCGTTCCCCTTATTGGCCTGCGGGTCAAGAACGCAACCCTCGAAGAGATTTTTCTTGAACTCACGAACGGATCGGCGGAGGTACCGACGTGATTGCTATCCTCATGCGCGAGCTGCGTACGTACTTCAAGACACCAATCGGGTACATATTTATGGGACTTTTTCTTCTGGTGTCAGGGTTCTTCTTTACGTTCGTGAATCTGAGTACTGGAAGCACGTATTTCACGTCTTTCCTCCAGAATATTCTGTTTCTGTATCTGTTCGCGATCCCACTTCTGACAATGCGACTTATCAGCGAAGAACGTCGAAGCCGTACGGACCAGCTCCTGCTGACGAGCCCTATCACCGTCACCGAGATTGTGCTCGGGAAGTTTCTTGCCGCGTTCTTCGTATACGCGTTTACACTGCTCGTCACCGTCTCGTACGCGATTGTGGTGGGTACGTTCGGCGACCTGTGGATATGGGAAACCGTCGGCGGATACGTCGGAATCCTGCTCCTCGGTTCTTCGTTCATTGCTGTTGGCGTCTTTGTATCGGCGCTAAGCGAAAACCAGGTGAGTGCGGCGTTTTTTACATTTTTCGCACTGCTCCTGATCTGGTTCATTGACCTTGTGAAAACTGTGGTCCCCGGAGGCCCGGTTGCCAACGGTGTATTTGCGATGATCATTGTTCTCGGAGTTGCCGGCTATTTCTACAGTAATACCGGAAGCGTAGTCGCAGCCGCAGCAGTGCTTCTTGCTGGCACACTGACAGCCGGGGCGCTGTATATTGCTCTGCCGCTTGTATTCAATCGCCTCATTATCAACGCACTGAGCTGGTTCGGCCTGCTTGAACGGTTTAACCCGTTCACGATTGGCCTTCTGCGCTTCGATGCGGTCGTGTTCTACGTGTCGTTCACGTCGGTTTTTCTGTACCTGACTGTTAACGTCATCGAAAAGCGGCGCTGGGCGTAGGAGGCTGCCATGAAAAGACTTAAATACGGCGGTTACGCCGGAATCACGACGTTCGTGGTGATCGTCGCTGCAGTTGTTCTGAACCTGCTTGCGCAACAGATCGGTTGGCAGATCGATTTAACCGATACTGCCGTGTTTACCCTGAGCCCGCAGACGAGAGCTACGGTCGACGGTCTGACCGACGACGTTACGATCTACATACTTGCATCCCGACAGCCAGTAAACGCGCAGGTTATGGAGGTCCTTGATCGATATGCACGAAGCTCCGATCGTATCCGTCTTGAGACGGTTGATCCTGAGCAGAGCCCCGGAATTGTTGCCCGATTCGATCCGGACGGGCGAGGTCTAGAGACTGGAAGCGTTATCGTCGCTACACAGCAGGCGTTTCGGGCGATACGACGTGCAGATCTCTTCAGTCAGGACACCACGAACCCGAATGCGCCACAGATCGTTGGACTCGACGTAGAGCGACGGATCACCAGCGCGCTTGCCTTCCTCGCCGGCGGCCAGACGCCGATCGTTTATCAGACACAGGGACACGGAGAAGTCGATTTATCGACAGCAGGCGGAGGCCGCCTTGGTGAACAGTTCCGCGCCTCAAATCTTGAGTTGCGCAGGCTGAACCTGATACAGGCTGCCGAGATCCCCTCTGACACCGCGATACTGTCTATCGTACGTCCTCAGTCTGACTTCTCACCAAGTGAGATAGCGAAAGTAGAACGGTTTCTTTCCCGTGGGGGCAAGCTCTTTCTTGCTATCGAACTTGCCGCCGGTGAACTGCCGAATCTCTCTCTGCTTCTGGAGCGGTACGGCATTGGTATTCCGGCAGCAGTCGTTCTCGAACCCGACCGAAACTTCAATATCGGCCAGCCTCTGCAGCTCGCCCCTCAGTTGTCCGACAGCCCGATTACCACACCACTCGTCGAGGCGAACTTCAGCGTCGTCACTCCCCTCGCTCGCCCGGTGCAGGAACTGTCCACACGCCCTCGCGGCATCACGTTCGACGCGCTTCTCACCACGTCCGGTCAGAGTTTCTACCGGTCCGATCTTGCGAACGAGTCACTGTCGATGGTCCCGGGTGACGTGCGCGGGCCGGTGGCGGTCGCAGCAAAAGCTGTCGAACGGGACTTCGTAACGAACGAAGAGATATCGAGAATCGTCGTTGTTGGAAACGTGAGCTTTATTGCCCTTGTCGATCAGGTCAGCGGGAACCTTGATTTTCTTCTGAACTCGTTCGGGTGGCTTGAGCCACAAGGGCAGATCCTTTCGATTCGATCGCGAAGCACGTTTCGATTTCCCATGCAGATGACAGGAATGCAGCAGCTTGTTTTCGCCGTACTGTTCGTAGTCGTCATTCCGGCAGCAATACTGATTACAGGCTTTGTGACCTGGCTCAGGAGACGGTACTTGTGAAGCAGTCCTCGCGCCTGTTTGCAGTTCTCGCGCTGACCGTAATCTTGATTGCGGCATTTCTTGTACTGCGTTCGCGCGAGTCGGGTACTCAGTCCACGGATCAGGTGATTCAGGAGGATTTCGCAGATCGGTCGGTCGTCTTCGAACACAGAGTTGCGGATATCGCGCGTATTGTCGTTGAATCGCATAACCATCGCCTTGAGATCGCACAGAATACTGACCGACGGTTCGACCCGGTTTACGAGTTTGACGTTGCTTTCAACAACGTCCGGGTCAACGAAATCGTATCGCGAACGGTATTGTTAACGAGCAATCGAGTAATCGGTGCGGTCGAATACCCTTCAGAGTTTGGACTCGACGAGCCGGAAGCGACGGTAGACGTCGAACTCGTCGACGGCACCATAAATCGCCTGGTGATTGGTTCCATGACACCAGCCCGTGACGCATTCTTTGTACAGATCTTCGGTGAACCCTCCGTGTACGTGGTGGCCGAGAATCACGTACGACCGTTTTTCGAGACGCTCGACAGTCTGCGGACTCGTTCCATACCACGGATCGATTTTCCGTTCCTGCAGCGAATCGCGATCGATACACTAGCCGGACGAACCGTCCGTGTCGAACGCGTCCCCGCTGGAGACCCGAACCCTGAACTGCGGTTTGCACCGTTTGCGGTGTACCAACCGTACAGGCAGCCGTTCGGCCTCAGCGCGGACTGGCTGGTCGAAGTCGAAACGGTAGTCCCCGACCTGAGAATCGAGCGATTTGTGAACGATTCACCGGACAACCCAGCAGACTACGCGCTCGCGCCGCCGGCAGCGCGGGTACTGATCGCAGACAGTACCCGCACCGTTGAGTTCCTCGTCGGCTCCGAAACCCATGACGGCCGGTATGCGCGGTTCCCGGATTCAGACAGCGTATTCGTGCTTTCCGGTATCGAACCGCTCGTAACAGTCGACCCGTACCGGACGATCAGCCCGTTCGTGCTCATTGCAAACATCAATATCGTGGACGCATTCCGCGTACGTACGCAGAGTGCTTCGTTCTCGGGACAAATAGACCGCACGGCAAACACACCGGTTTACTACCTGAACGGGAACCCGGTCGACGAAAGCACGTTCAGGGAGCTGTATCGCTCTGTGATCGGTCTTCAGCTCGATGCCGAGATCCCGCCGGAGACCAGACCATCGGAAGCGGGCATCTCGGCTCGACAGCCAGTCCTCTCGCTATCCATCGAGCTCTCGGACAACCGTGAGCCACTAACGGTTTCGTTCGTTCCGTGGAACGCGAGTTTCGCCGCCGCCGTCCGCGAGGGTTACGCGGAGTTCCTGATCTCTCATTCGAGTATCAACCGTCTCATTCAGACGTTCGAGCAGGCAGTGCGAAATCACGCAGTCGATTCCGAGCGCTGATCGAGCCGAATCAGTGTCAAATCTGCGTTTTTTCCGATTTATGTGCGAATTTCGCAACTGCACCTGTGCGGAATGAGCGCTTCTACTATAAAAATTCTCATTTACGGCTTTTTTTACTGACCTCACTATCGAAAGACACGGATCGATGCACCGGAACCACCGGGCCACTCGATACCTGAGGAGGTCAAATGAAACGTTTTCTATGTTTGCTGGCACTCTCGGTACTGATTGCGACAGTTGTCAGTGCTGGCGGTCGCGGCGAAACCGCAGCACCCGGAGACGGCACACCAACGCTCTCTTATTACCGGGTTCCGCCTGGAGTCGTTGCGACTCTGGTAGACAGCTGGGGCGATGCGCCCGTCTGGCAGGAGTATCAACGGAGAGTAGGTATTAATGTTGAGTTCGTCTCAATTCCGCAGGATGCGGCCCAGCATCTTTCGTTGTTGATTGCGTCTGGTGACTATCCAGACATGATCGAACATTTCTGGGGCAACTACTCAGGAGGCCCGGCCCAGGCAGTCGAAGATGGAGTTATACGTCCTCTGAACGATGTGTTCGACTCGTACGCTCCGAACCTGTCTCGCAGAATCGAAGAAATGCGGGCGGTCGATCCAGGTAACGTCGCGGCGATGCAGACGAGCGAAGGCGATTTCTTCGGGTTTCCGATGCTCCGTTTCGACGACGAGACGCTCGTGTTCGTTGGCCCCCAGTTACGCGCTGACTGGCTCAATGAGCTGGGTCTGGATGTACCTGAGACCATTGACGACTGGACTGAAGTGTTGACCGCAATGCGAGATGCCTACGGTGTCGCACCTCTATCTGGAACCGGACCCATATTTGTGTCGCGGAACATCTTTGGAGACAGCGCGTTCGCGTCTGCGTTCGGAGTGGTCGCTGACTGGCACGTCGTAAACGGTGTCATCCGACATGGATTTGCACAGCCTGAGTTGCGTGATTTCCTTGAACTCGCAAACCGCTGGTATCGGGACGGCCTTATTGATCCCGAGTTTGTAACGAACGACCGTCAGGTGTTCGAGAACAAGATCTACAACAATAATGTCGGCGCGTTCATCGGATTCACCGGCAGCAGCATGGGTGCATACTTGAACACCATGGCAAATCGCAACCCGGACTTTGATCTTGTCGGCGCGCCATATCCGGTGCTTCGTCGAGGCGACACGCCAATGTTCGGTCAGCGCTCCGGGATGGTCGTTCCTCGCGCAACTGCAATTACGACACGCGCAGCAAACGTCGAAGCGGCCGCAACCTTCCTCGACTACGCATACAGCGAAGAAGGCCACATGCTCATTAACTTCGGTATCGAAGGGTTGAGCTACGAAATGGTCGACGGGTTTCCCCGGTATACGGATCTGATTACGAACAACCCGGATGGGTGGTCAATGGCAGCCGCGATGGGCATGTTCACCGGTATCTCCGCCGGAGGGTCAGCAGTCCAGGACGGGCGCTACGCGCTGCAGTACCTGTTAAGCGATCCGCGCCAGGCGAATGCGGTAGAAAACTGGATGAACACAAACGCCGCGGACCACATGGTCGTAGGGCTGAACCCGCTATCACGCGACGCGGACAACTTCGGGGCGATCTGGACAGAGGTTCAGACTCACGCAGAGGAAAACATTCTCCGCTTCATTACCGGCGCACGCCCACTCTCGCAGTTCGATGCATACCTGAACGAACTGGATAGAATGGGATTCGAGCGCGCACGGGGCTACATGCAGGCTTCATTCGACGCGAGACGGTAACGTCGCAATGAATGTTTCTCAACAGGCGGGGACTTCGGTCTCCGCCCTCCTATCCGGAAACCAGGCGCCATGAAATCGAAACGAGTAAAACGAATCATCAACGACCGGGTCCTGTATCTGATGCTGGTCCCGTTTTTCGTGTATTTTATCGTGTTCCATTACATCCCCCTCGCGGGAAACGTCATCGCGTTTCAGCGGTTTACTCCAGCCCGAGGAATCAGTGAAAGTCCCTGGGTCGGCTTCATGTACTTCCAGCAGTTTCTGACTTCCACGTACTTCTGGAGAGTTCTTCGTAACACTGTCGTTATCAGCCTCTCTACCCTGATCGTCGGTTTTCCCGCACCGATCATTCTTGCGCTTATGCTGAATGAGGTGCGGGTAAACTGGTACAAGCGAACGATTCAGAGTATCACGTATCTCCCACACTTCGTGTCTCTTGTCGTTGCAGTCGGACTGCTCGTGCAGTTCAGTTCCATGCGGGGACTCTTTAACGACATTATCGTAATGTTCGGAGGTCAACGGATTCCTCTCCTTCAGCAGGCAAGTCTGTTCGTTCCCATGTATGTCGGTGCCGAAGTCTGGCAAACCGTGGGCTGGGGTTCGATTATCTACCTGTCTGCGCTTTCGACGATCGATCCAAGTCTGTACGAAGCCGCGCAGATCGACGGCGCAAACAGGTGGCAACAAATGTGGGCTGTCACGATTCCGTCAATTCTACCCACGATTACGGTGCTGTTCATCCTCCGTACTGGAACGCTTTTAACCGTCGGTCACGAACGAATCATCCTTATGTACAACCCGCTCACGTACGAAACGGCAGACGTCATCATGACGTTCGTGTATCGGCGGGGACTGATCGACCTGAACTTCAGCTTCTCCGCTGCAGTCGGGCTGCTCAACTCCGTTGTGAACGCTGCGATCATCTTCGGTGCCAATGCAATCAGTCGCAGAGTCTCGGATACGAGCTTGTGGTAAGGAGCGCACATGAAACTTAATAAAGTACTCAGCTTCGATACCGCAAACTATCTGATGCTCGCAATCATCGGCCTTATTACGGCATATCCGTTCTACTATATGATTGTTGCGTCATTCAGCGAAGGTAACAGTCTGCTGTCTCACCAGGGTGTGCTCGTGCGCCCCATCAACTTTACCCTGGTCGCGTACGAACGGGTTGCTCAAAACCCCCGTATCGTCCGTGGGTTCCTGAACAGCATCTATCTGGTTGTAACCGGTGTAGGCCTTAACATGACGATCACGTCGCTCAGCGCGTATGCGCTGTCCCGGCGGCATCTGGTCGGCCGATCGCTCTTTCTGATGTTCGCGGTATTCACCATGATCTTCGACCGCGGTCTTATACCTCTGTTTCTTCTGATTCGCAATCTTGGACTCTACGGCTCGCTCTGGTCTGTAATACTGACCTTCGCGGTTAACACGTACAACCTTCTCATTATGGTAACATTCTTCAGAAATGTACCCGAAAGTCTGGAAGAGTCTGCGATCATTGACGGAGCAGGACACTTTCGCATTCTCTGGAGCATATTCCTTCCGGTATCGAAAGCGGTCGTAGCAACGCTTATTCTGTTCTATGCCGTCGGTCGCTGGAATGGGTTCTTTTATGCCATGATATTTCTACCGAACCCTGCGAGCTGGCCGATCTCTCTGGTACTGCGAGAGATAATAATTGCAGAGAGAATGAGTGAGTTCCTCGGAGGAGTCGATGTTGGCGATCAGGGTTCTGTATCCGAGACCATAAAGTATGCGACGGCAGTCATTACGACGCTTCCGATTCTGCTTCTATACCCGTACCTTCAGAAGTACTTCGCCCGCGGAGTAATGCTCGGCTCAATAAAAGGATAGCTTGCGGCGTGCCCGTATGATACCATACTCCATGGCGAAACGGGCACGGCTCAGAGTTCGATGGTTTCTGTCGTTTATTGGTGTAACCGCGCTCCCTTTCATAATTGCCACCCTTATTCTTGTGCGTGGCGAACAGATCATTCGCCATGAAACCGACCGTGTTCACCTGTCCCAGTTGAGCGTTTTCGTGCACGGTCTCGACAGCATTCTCAAGGAAGTGCGCACGCTCGAGATCGCAATGATCCGGGATCCTGATCTACGTGACCTCGTGGAAGGAAGACTTGATCAAAGCGAAGAGTTCCTCGCAGCACGTCGTCTTTTGAGTCGCTATGACGCGCAATCGGTAGATGCACGAACCTCAGTCGAGTGGATGGTGTATTTCTGGGAAACGAACCGTGTACTCGCACAACGGGCGTACACACAGGACCAGAACTTTCTCGATCACATGCTCGTCGACCAACCCACATGGACCCTCGGAAGCTGGCGCTGGCAGATGCGCCGACTCGCAGACCAGCGTTTCACACTCGTAAGCCCGCTGGGCTGGAGAACAGGTCCGAATGAACCAGTCCTCCTGTATAGTCGCCTGCTTCCGAGTCGTCGTCCTACCGAGGCGCGTGCGGTTGTCGCGTTCTCCGTTTCCAGTCCTCTGTTTCGTGAGCTGCTGCGTTCCATGATTACTGGACCGGCAGACGCAGTTGTTATATACGATGGAACCAGTACGATCGTTCTCGGACAGGGCGACGGACAGGAAATACGGGACCTCATACATTCACAACCCTATACGGAAAGCCCCCGAACGCTGCGCGGAACGAACTTCACCGTGTATCGCGATCAGTCGGCTAACATGCCTGTAGAAGTACTCTACAAGGTCGGCGAACGCGGTGCGTTCAGCGGACTTCGGGCTCACCGCACGGTGAGCCTGGCGGCCTTACTGCTGAGCCTGTTTTTCGCGATAGCGCTTTCAGCCTACCTGGTTTCGAAAAACTACAGTCCGGTACGCCGGTTGCTCCAGCTCATTATTGATACAAAGGGTTCGACTAACAGGCTTACCAGCGACGAGTTCAGGGTCATAGAGTCTGCGCTTACACGCGCTCTGGCAGAAACCGGCGAGTTACGAGCCCTGGTACACGGTCAGGAACGGTCGCTTGAGCTGTACCGTTTCCGCAACCTTCTCAAGGGCATCACGTCTGATTCGGATGGTGACGCGACGAATCTCTTTCGTATTAACGAAGTCGAAAGCTACGCGATCGTACTAATCGACCCGGTCAGGCCGTTAGATCTGAACCAGGTCGACGAGGCGCTCACACGGACCGTACGGATGCCGTTTCGGATAGTGGACCGTGTCGTATTCGAGACCGGTGTCTGTGTTGTGACGGGTGCTGCCGGGACCATGGATCCCGATAGCTTTCTTTCGCAAATGAGCGATCTCCTGCACGCGGTACAGATAAGCGTCGGACTCGATACCGCAATTGGTGTGAGCAGCTGCCAGCCGATACACTACTCGATTCGGTCTGCCGTGCTGGATGCGCAAACCTCACTTGCGTACAGGATCGTTGAGGGCACCAGGAACGTACTCAAACCGCACCACGCCACCATGAGTCGCGAGACTTTCGAGTTCACGCTCCAGCAGGAAAGCGAGTTAACGAACACTATAGTAGCTGGTGACTTTGCTGAAGCACGGGTGATCACGATCGATATAATAGAGCGGAACTTTGAGCAGAAGTCACTGTCGATCGAAATGGGACGATGCCTTGCGTTTTCTCTTGCGACCATGATTATCCGATCGTTGAACCGGGTTGCTCGCTACAGAGAAAACCACATCTGGGACGAACTCAGACCGATTAACCAGATTGCCTCGTGCGTGACATACGAACAGCTACGCACAACAATTCTCGAACTCCTCAGGGTTGTATGCGCCGACATAGAACGCAACAGGCAGTCGCATAGTACCGTTCTTGTGACACAGATAGTCGAGTTTATCGAAAGCGGACTGAACGAACCGAATCTCGGCACGAAATCGATCGCCGAACACTTCGACATGAACCCAGCCTATATCGCACGCGTGTTCAAGGAGCATGTGGGAGTTAGTTTCGGCGCATATATAAACCGCCGACGCGTTGAAATCAGCAAGGAAATGCTCAGCAACACAGATCGAACCATCTCTGATATCGGGCAGGAAATCGGTTATCCGGAGAGTAGTTCCTTTATCCGCTTCTTTCGAAAGTTCGAAGGTGTGACCCCTGGTCAGTATCGGGACGCAGTTTTCATTGAACGGTCGTAAGCAACCTCGATAGCGATCCGTCAGCCACCCGATTCACCTTCTCAGGTATTCCGTGCGGCTTCGCCGTGGTGTCCGAGCTGACCTACGAGACCATGGACTAGGTGGCAGCCGACTGCAGCAGCGCTGCGCTTATGACCTCGTCGGACCTGCTTCGTATCGCCGACAGTACGTCCGTATCCGGTTGTGCATCCAGCTGTATGGAGCAGGACGCAGTTTCCTTGCCGTCGAAAATAACGTTGTCGAGTTCCTGAACGTTTATACCGGCCGACTTCAGTTCGGAGAGCACGTTCGCGAGAACGCCGGGGCGGTCATAATGTCGTACCACAAGCTGCCAGGGGGCGAGCGTCTGCCTGCATCGGTTAATCCAGTTCCGCACCGTACCTTCCTGCATGTATCCCCGGACAATGTCGACCGCGTCCATGGCAACTGCGATCTGTGCCTGGTTCGTACTCGCCCCGATGTGGTGCGTGACATAACAGTTCGCAAGACCGGAAAACCGGTGCGTGACCTCGCCGCCCTTGCCTTCGGGTTCGCCTTCGAATACGTCCACCGCCGCGTTCAGGCGCCCGGCGCTGAGTTCGTCAAACAGCGCGTCTTCGTCCACGACCTCCGCGCGGGCGGTGTTCACAACGAGCGCGCCGTCGTGGAGCGCGGCGAGTACATCGCGCGATACAAGCCCCTTCGTCTGCGGGGTCAGCGCAACATGCACACTCAGGACGTCACACGCGGCGGCTACCGCGTGCGCGGATTCGGCCCGATCGACCCCGAGAATGCGTGCTCCTTCCGGCGTCAGTGAGCGCGACCAGGCAACGACGTTCATGCCGAACGCCTGCGCGCGTCGTATGACTTCGCGGCCGATCCCGCCGGTACCAAGTACGCCGAGGGTTTTGCCGTATACGCCGTCCGCCTTGCTGTACAGCGCCTTGTTCCACATGCCGTTTCGGAAGTCGGCCACGTTGTCCGGGATTCGCCTGTCGGCGGCCAGAATCAACCCGAATGCGAGCTCCGCTACGGCGATCGCGTTCTGCCCGGGGCAGTTGGCGACGAACACCCCTCGCCTGCTCGCCGCCTCCAGATCAATGTTATTCACACCGGCACCGGCTCGAATCACAAGGCTCAGC
>SKKC01000009.1 GCA_007121695.1 Spirochaetales bacterium
AGCGGCGGGTATCGGTGCCGCATGGTGGATGTTTCGGAAGACGGTGCAGCGGTTCTCGTCGGCGGGAAGGCGAAGCCCGGCATGCCGGTAAAAATACAGACCGAAGTGAACGGACAGCAGATTGTTCTCTGCGGCGTCGTCAAGGGCGTGACCTTCAAGCAGAAGAATAACGCGAGCATACTCCATGTTCAGGCGAAGCTGCCAAGCAGAAAGATGCGTAACGCGATTCTTACGTACGTGTACAGTATCTTCCGGGACGGTGACGCGGGCACGGATCAGATCTCGAGTCTCCGAAGCGGGAAACCTGTTACATCCACCCGGAACGAAGCAGTCGCCAACTGATTATTTAACCGACATATCCCAAATCAGATTCACCGTCAGGCGGGTACTATACAGTGTGAAAGCTGTCTTCCTGTCCGCATTCGACTATCTGCGCCGCTGCAGCACGGTTCTTGTTCAGCTCGGGCCACTTGAGATCATGGCCGCCTCGGCCGCGGTCTGTATCTATGCTGGTGTCGGCGCGCTCGCTTCATTTCTGACGCTCGGTACGGCAGTGTATGCGAAACTGTACGCGGGCTCCCCGCGCATGCTGCTTCTGTGCGTTGCGGCGATGGGACTCGGTGTCGGTCTCGGGTCTGTCACGCAGGGCAGGCTTCGCGTGTCCGGGACCGCAGACCTTGCGTTGCCGGACGCCGCCGTCCGCGGGTCGGACATCGTGTTGACCGCCGATCCGTGGCGGCGAAGCGACGGGAGGTGGTCGGGAAGGGGGCAGATCATTCGCCTTCACGCCGACTGGGCTCGTGTCGAGGGGGCGTACCCCGTGATGCTTGCCGGTGAGGCTCTCGCCGAATACGCGTGGGGTGACCATCTGCATGTTCCATCGTCTCCGGTCAGGACGGGAGTCGATGGTGAAGGCGTGTTTTTTCTCCGGGTCGAGGGTGAGACATCACTCGAGGGGGCCCCCGTCGTTTTGCGCACCCGGCACCGGATACATCGCCGCGTTCAAGAGAGAAGCGCTTCGTGGGAACCGGAGGTCCGCGGCGTGTTCATGGCGCTGTTTCTCGGCACCAGAGATGAACTGTCGCCCTTTCTGTACGATCAGGTCCGCAGGGCGGGCGCAGCGCACGTGCTCGCCCTGTCGGGCATGCACCTCGGGCTTGTAGCCGCCGCGTTTCTCCTGCTTGTCTCGCCGCTGAGATCACGGGTGTTGAGTATGGCGGGGGTCAGCCTGCTATCTCTTACCTACCTGGTACTCGCTGGACTTCGTCCCTCCCTGGTGCGCGCGGTGATCATGCTTCACGGTGCACTGCTGTTCCGGATACGCGACGGGCACGTTCACGGGCTCCGGGTTCTGTGTTTCACCTTTCTGATACATGCCCTGATATTTCCGCGCGATACGCAATCCCTGGGGTTTATCCTGAGTTTTTCCGCGCTTGCCGGCCTGTTCACGCTGTCGCCGCTCCTGATGCCGCTGCTTGCAACCGAGCGGCGTCAGAAGCTGCGGGCCGGGGTCTGCGCCGGGCTCGGCGCGCAGCTGGCCACCTCTGTCGTTGCGTGGAGGCAGTTTGGTACCGTGTATCCCCTCGGGGCGGTCAGCTCGCTGGTGTTCACGCCGCTCGCGGCCGTCGCGATTGCTGCCGGACTGGCAGCGCTTCTGCCGACCGGGATACTGTCGCTCGCGGGTCTCAGGGTTCTCGAGACCTGTGTTCGCGCCTTTGTGGTTCTTTCGGAACATTTTGCGGTGATTCCCGGCATTTCAGACGGGGTTCTCCTCGCGATCTGGCTGCTGGTTCCGGTCTTTCTTTTGTTTCTGCTCGCTTTCCGTTACTATCTGGCCTCGAGACGTATCCCGCATGCAAAACAACGATTCCGCTTCAAGCGAATTCTACGAACGACTCGACAACTCGCCCGCCGCGATACGAAGCTATCTGCAGAATAGGGGGCTTTCGGCAGGAAAGCGATTCGGGCAGAATTTTATGGTCTGCCCCGAGGTCCGCGCGGACGTTCTTGCAGCCCTCGGACCGCTTGCCGGAAGAAACCTGTGGGAAATCGGACCGGGTCTGGGTGCCATGACGGCGATGTGCCTGGACGGGGGTGCAGAGGTCACTGCATTCGAGATAGACCGGGGATTCGTGTCGCATCTCCACGAGCGCTTCGCCGATGCAGCTGCCTTCACGCTTGTGCCGGGCGACTGTCTGAAGACCATGCCCGAGTACCCGGAGGCGGCACCCGAGTATGTCGTTGGAAATCTTCCGTACAACCTGGCGTCTCACATTATCTGGTATCTGCTCGAGCGGCTCTCGGGTGTGCAGCGCCTCGTCGTTACCGTGCAGAAAGAGGCGGCCGATCGTATGCTCGCGACCGACGAGAGCAGGGAGTTCGGGCCTTTGTCCATACTCTGTAACCTGGAGTTCGAAGTCCAACGAATCAGGACTATTCCGGGGGAGTGCTTCTACCCGCGTCCGCAGGTCACTTCGACTGCGCTGGTCCTGAAGCGGATACGCGGTGTGCCAGCCGACGAAAAGGCGGCGATTCTGGCAGTTGCGGACGCAGCATTCCGTGCCCGGCGCAAGACCCTGCTGAACAACCTCGGGGTCGCGCTGGGCGACCGTGCCGAGGCTGCGAACCGCCTGCAGCGCGCGGGCGTCGACCCGTCGCGTCGGGCGGAAGGACTCACGTTCGATGACTTCCGTCGCCTGTCAGAGGCCTTTCCGGAGCTCGGTCAGGCGCGGATATCGAGCTGATCCAGAACACCCTCGACCATTCGCTTGTGATCGTCTGACAGTTCGCACATTGGAAGACGGTACACCTCGTCGATAAAGCCCAGATAGGAGAGTACGTACTTCACGGGAATGGGGTTGGTATCAATGAACATGGCCTTGAACAGCGGGAGCAGGTGATAGTGCAGCTGCTGCGCTTCGGTAATGTTGTCCGCCTGTATCAGATCGACAAGCCTGCGCATTTCGCCCGGGATAATATTGCTCGCGACCGAAACGATACCGTCGCCTCCCAGTAACATGATCGGCAGCGCGAGATTGTCGTCTCCGGCGAGTACGTCAAAATCGTCCGGGCAGGCGCGGATCACGTCCATGACCTGGGGTATGCTGCCGCTTGCCTCCTTGACCCCGACGCTCATGTCGTGGGCTGCGAGGCGTACGAGTGTCTCGGTTTCGATATTCTTTCCGGTTCGTCCCGGGATGTTATAGACGATCACCGGTAGTCCGCCCTCGTCGGCGACGCGCGAGAAATGCCGATACAGGCCTTCCTGACTTGGTTTGTTGTAATACGGAGACACCTGAAGGCTGGCGCTTGCCCCCACGTCTTTGGCCCGGCGGGTCATGTCCACCGCTTCGTCCGTCGAGTTCGACCCTGTGCCCGCGATGACCGGCACCCTCCCTGCAGCCTGATCAGCGGTAATCGCGATAATGCGGATATTCTCTTCGTGCGTGACTGTCGGGCTTTCGCCGGTGGTGCCGACGGGAACCAGCCCCTGTACACCTGCTGCTATCTGCCGCTCTACGTGCTCTCGAAGTCTTGCTTCGTCTATGGAAAAATCGCTCTGAAATGGCGTGACGAGCGCCGTGCTTACGCCTTCAAACATGATTACGCTCCTGTCTGTATGTCGAGAAAAAAATCTTCAACCGAGAAGAACCCCTGTTGACCGGAAAGCCACTCCGCCGCAAGCACCGAGCCGAGCGCGAACCCGCTGCGGGTCCGTGCGCTGTGCGAGATCGAGATCGTGTCGAACGGTGAGTCGAACGACAGGGTATGCGTTCCCGGCACTGACCCGCCGCGAATGGACGCCACGTGCAGCTCGTGTGCTTCAAGCGGCCGTTGCGGGAGTTCGTGCACGACTGTCTGTTTTCGGGGATATGAAGCCATGAGCCTGCGGGCGGCCTCGAGTGCCGTCCCGCTGGGACTGTCGGCCTTCCCGCGGTGGTGAGTCTCCGAGAGCATCGCATCGTAGCTGTCGAAGGCCTGCATAATGCGTCCGGCTTCCCGCACGAGGGCGAAGAACAGGTTGGCTCCGACGCTGAAGTTCGCGCCCCACAGATACGCCCCGGCGCCATCCTGCACGAGCTGGCGTACGGTGTCCCGCTCTGATTCCCACCCGGTCGTTCCGACAACGGCGGGAATCCCGTGTTCGACGTAGTATCGTGCATTTTCCACGACGGAATCGCTACCGGCAAACTCGATCGCAGCGTCCGCAGTTTTCCCGAAGGATGCAGGATCCGCGCTGTCCGCCTCGCTCGCTGCCGGATCGATCCGGCCAGCCACGGTGTGGCCTCGTTCAACGAGTATTCGTTCTACCTCACGTCCCATGCGGCCATAGCCGACAACGAGAATGTTCATGTGACGCTACTCCGCCTGGCACATGGTCGCCGCCGCCGTGTTCACGATGTCGTCGACCGAGCAGCCACGGCTCAGATCGCTTACGGGGCGGGCAAAACCCTGCAGGAACGGTCCGTACGCGTCGGCGTGTGCGAGTCGCTGTACCAGCTTGTATCCGATGTTGCCCGAGTTCAGGTCGGGAAAGACCAGCACGTTCGCTTTTCCGGCAACCGACGAGTCCGGTGCCTTTTTCGCTCCGACTCCGGGAACGAGTGCAGCGTCTGCCTGCAGTTCGCCGTCAATGGCGAGATCCGGCGCGCGTTCCCGGACAATGCGGAGCGCCGAGCGGACGGTTTCAATCCGGTCGTGCTCTGCGGATCCCCGCGTCGAGAAGCTCAGGAGCGCGACCACCGGTTCGACACCGAGAAAGCTGCGGCAACTGTCCGCCGCCGCGATGGCGATTTCCGCGAGCTGTTCGTCGGTCGGCACGGGTATGGTTGCACAGTCGCTGAATATCATGGAACCGCCCGAACCGAACGACTCGTCCGGCACCTGCATCACAAAGCAGGAGCTGGCCGATCTGACGCCTTCACGCGTGCCGATAATGGTAAATGCCGAGCGCAGCACGTCTGCGGTACTGCTTTCGGCGCCGGCGACCATGGCATCCGCGTGGTTCAGATGCATCATCATGGACGCAAATCGCAGCCGGTCCGTGATCTGCTCGTACGCGTCGTCCTTCGTCATGCCCTTGTGTTTGCGAAGCGCGTGCAGCTCGGTCGCGTACGTCGCCCGCCGTTCGCTGCTCGCCGGGTCTTCGATGGTCAGCCCGTCGAGCGAGACGCCAGCGTTTCCCGCCGCGGTGGCTACATCGGCCTTCGAGCCGACGAGGGTAACCGTCCCCGCGAGGCCCGAATCAATCAGGATGCGGGCAGCCTGCAGTGTCCGGGGCTCGGTTCCTTCGGCAAGAACCACGTGACCGCGCAATGCGCGCGCCTGTGCGTGTATACTGTCTACAAAATTCATATGTACCTCTGTATGTGAAAGTTTCAGGATAACAGGGGCTGTAGGATGTCTCAAGCTGCAGACGCTTGTTTCCCGGTTCATGTCCCTATATCATCCGCTAGTTATGACGATCGGCGTATACGGTTTGGGCAGATTCGGTTTCCTGTGGGCTTCCATTCTCGGCGAACAGTACGATGTGTGTGCGTGGAACCGTTCCCGCCGGGCCGTTCCAGCCGGCGTTCGGCTGGTCTCCGAGCAGGAACTGGCCCAGGCCGATGTAATTTTCCTGTGCGTTGCGATTCGGGCGATCCCCGATGTCTGCGCTCGCCTTGCCAGCATCCTGAAGCCCGGGAGTCTTGTAATCGATACCTGCTCGGTCAAGGTGTTTCCCGTACAGACCATGATGGATGTGCTTCCGGCATCGGTTCACGTCGTGGGAACACACCCCATGTTCGGACCCGACTCCGTGGGACGTGACCGCAGCGAGCTTCCAATCGTCGTATCCGAGGGCAGGGGGCCGGACGGCCTCGCTGCGTTCTGGGCAGAGCAGTTCACGAAACTCGGTTTTTCCATCCGTCGAATGAGCGCCGACGAACACGACCGGGAAGCAGCCCGAACGCAGGGAATCACGCATCTTGTCGGGAGAATCCTGAAAGAGCTTGATCTTCACGACAGCGAGATATCGACCGTCGGCTACCGTCGGATCAGGCAGGTCATGGAACAGACCTGTAACGACGAACTCGAGCTGTTTCTGGATCTGTGGCGTTTCAATCCCCATGCAACGGAGGTGCTGCGCGCCTTCGAACAGGCCGTCGATACCATGTGCGGCCAACTTGACAGGGCTATTCGGCGCGAGTAGCATCCGGAGATATGTCCGACCTGCGTATACGCTCGGTAGATGAATCTGAGCTCTCCACCGTGTTTGCATCCGACGTCGAGTTTGAAGGCGAAATGAGTTTCGACGAACCCGTCCTTATTAAAGGAACCTTTCGCGGCCACATTAACTCAGGTACCAGCCTGTACATTGGCGAGACCGCTCAGGTGACCGCCGACGTACATGCCGAACTTGTCAGCGTGCAGGGAAAGCTGAAAGGAGAAATCGCTGCGAGTCGCCGGCTCGAGCTGTTTTCGGGCTCCCAGGTCCGCGGCAGCGTTACGTCTCCGGACATCATTATGCAAAGCGGTGCCGAACTGAATGGCACCGTAAAAATGGAGTCGCCGTCGCCGCGGAGGAAACATTGAGTATTACTCGTGTGCCGTTCGTGATCCTGTTGCTGTTCAGCCTTGCGCTCGCACCTGCGGCACAGGAACGTGACGCACTCGGTGCGTTTCGGCAGGGGCGATACGCGGAAGCAATTGAAATAACGACGGATGAACTGAACTCGAATCCGTCGAACCGGGACGCCATGACCGTGCAGGGGTGGTCGCTCATTGCCCTCGGGCGCTTTCAGGAAGCCGCCAGCATCGCCGATCGTGGGCTCTCTCTCGCTCCCCGCGATTACAGGCTTGCATTTATCAAGGCAGAAGCAGAATTCAATCGGGGCAACTTCAGAGAGTCATTGCGCTTCCTCGAACGCTACGCGGATATCGTACCCGAAGGCTCTCGGATTGCCGACGCCTATTACTTTATGGGAGTCATTCTCACCGAGCTCGGTGAGTTCCGGAATGCCGATACGGCGCTTTCCATGGCCGTGCACCTTTCGTCCGGCAACGTTTCCTGGTGGGTGCAACTCGGCGAGGTACGCGAGACCCTCGCCGACTTTGTCGAGGCGGAGCAGGCATTCTCGCGGGCGCTGCAACTGAACCCGAACGCAACCGCTGCGCAGGCCGGGCTCGAACGGGTCCGCTCCCGCATACGACAATTATAGAGATTACATCAAAAATAAACCAATAAATTGTATTTGTCGGTTGAGCGGCCGGGTCAGAATTGTAATTGAACGTCGAAAGCGCTACACTTGAACCCGGCAACCAATGCGTGTACTTACATTTCTGCTCGCGCTGCTGGTGCTCGGGCTTTCCGCGCAGGCAGATGCTGCAGCAAACCAGACCATAGAAGAGCCTCGCATACGATCCGGCAGCACACGGCTGTTCAGCTCCGGCGGGGGGAATGCCGCGTTTACTCGCGGCGTCGAGGCGCTTCTGGTGAACCCTGCCGCATATACGGGTGCCGGGGAGCTCGCGCTCATCGCAGCTGGCGCGTCCCTGTACGCGTCGCCGGACCAGGTACTGCGCGCCCCTGTGGCGGTGCTGACGGGAGACGCGCTTCCCCTCTTTGGTTCGGCCAGCAGGGTGTTTGCCGACCGCATTACCCGCGAAGGAATCGGCTTTGGGGGCATGGCGGGCCTCGGGTACGCGGGAAACAGTCTGGGCCTTGGAATCATTAGCGAGTTCGACGCGTTTCTTCGAGAGGAGAACGGCGTCGTCGAGGGACAGTTTGTCGCAGAAGCCGGACTTACCGGTGGACTCGCGCTCGGATTCGATCTTGGGCCCTTTGCCGTATCCGTTGGAGCCGATATACGACCGTTCATACGCATGAGGGCCGATATCTCCGACCCCGATCAGGTCGATGCGTTTCTCGCGGGACAGCCGTTTTTTGAGGCGTTTGCAGATGCGCCAACACTCAACGGTTTCGGCCTCGGCCTCAACGCAGGATTTACCGCCGCGTACCGGGCATTCACCCTGGGATTCGTTGTCCGCGATCTTGGAGGAACTCAGATCGTGTATCGTGAACACCCGCTTGGAGAGGTAATTACCTCAGCGTTGTCGGGGGTACTCCCTCCAGGTGGGGCTGGCGCGGGCGAATTATACGATCCCGATGCGAACTACGTCCTGCCGTCACAGACGCGTGTCGGTCTCGCCTGGGTGCCGGACCTTGGCCCGATTTTTGCTCCGGTGGCGTACCTGGAGCTTGTCGATCTCCACCGAGTGGGGCGTAGCGACACGGATCCTGCCGATGTGTTCTCGGCCGGAGGGCAGCTTACACTCGGACAGTTTCTGACACTTCGCGGCGGCGTGAACGCGCACGGGTTTGGCGCGGGAGCAGGCATACGGTTTGGTGTACTGAATCTCGACGGCGGTATTTCGTTTGGCCGGAGCAGCGCGCCGCAGGCTGGCCTCGATCTGAGCATCCGTTTTTAGTAAATTGGCATTTTTTGCACGCACTCGCTATAATTTTAGACAGGTCTCAAGGAGCACAGCGCTATGTGGGGAAATTCACGGTTTTTACGGGTCACGATTTTCGGTCTGTCAGTTGTACTGCTGACATCCGGCTGCGAAGGTTTTTTCACGACCAACGCGTTCAGTGGTCTCCAGCGGGATCCTGCCAATATGAGCGCCGCCGAGCTCGAAGTGTTTGCCGCAGACGCGCTCGCCTCCGGAGATAATGCGACTATCAAGAGCACCTTCGACGCGCTTCTAAAGGCGACCGAGGGAAGTACGCGCACTGCGTCCCAGACGACGACCCTCGTGGAACTCGGGGTTGCGGCGACAGGTATCCCGCAGCTTGTGACTGCTCTGGCGACCGGCGGAGGCGATTTCGAGTCCCTCGACGACGTGCAGTCGCTTCTTGAAGGCTTCGATTCGGCAACCGCGTCCGCAACTGCGGCCATTGCGCTTGCCGCACCTTCTGGTACGTTAACCGGGCAGCAGTACGCGTACGCGGCGCTGGGGCTCGTGGGGGCTATTGCCGCAGACGCCGACAGTTTCGACGACCTCGATGATGCCGATGGTATCGAAGACGCGCAGGAGTTACTCTCGCGAAGCATCGACGCGTACGAGGCGGCAGGGCAGACAGGATCGGAGACCTACCAGCTTCTGGTTGATCTGCAGTCCCAGATTACCCCTGAACCATAATCCGAATCAAAAGGACGGAACAGTGAAACGATGTGCCATAGCCTGCATGCTTATTTTCCTCGCGGCTGCCGCCGCGTTCGGTCTCAACACCCCGCGACGGCCGGGTGATCGCTTCGACGTAACCTATCCCCGCCTGCAGGCGCTCGGCGGCCCGAACGCAGCCTTCGTCTCGGGTATCGAGACCCTGCAGACCAACCCCGCAGGTCTGACACGCGTCAATCGGCAGACGGCGTTTACCCGGCTGTCCGGACACGTAACCGGTCCTGTCTTCAGTCTCGTCTCGGTTGGTCAGGCGGCCTTCGAAGACCCGACGACGCTGCTCGATGACGCGGCCCAGGATCTGCTGCGTGGCATTCACTTCTCGACCGACGTCGGCGGCCCCCTGGGATTCGCCTACGTCGGCAGCGGTGTCGGGTTTTCGGTGTACAATACCACCGGACTTGCGTTGACCGCACCGACCCCGCTGTCGGTTCGTCTGTCAGTGTCCGAGCGATTGTCCCTGCGGGGCGGGTACGCAGCCGATATCCCGCTGAACGAGGACTGGGAAATGGACCTGTCTGTCGGGTTTTCCCTGGCAAGTTTCGTCATGGGTGAGTCCCGCAACGACGTGCAGCTGATCGACGCTCCGGACCTGCTCGATTCCATCGGGCTCGGACTCATTACCGACGCTCCATTCGTGCTGCAAAGCGGCGTAGGCTTGAACCTCGGGCTGCTGTGGTCGTGGCGGGATATGCTCGCAGCAGGGCTGACGATAGAGAACCTGTATGCCCCGACGGTGGCATTCACCTATACGTCGTTAGACGATTATCTGGCCGGAGGATCCACGCCAGCGCGGGAGGCTGGACGAATACGCCCGGTTGTTTCCACCGGGGTCCGATTTGACACCCCGCTCGGGCCGCTTGATCGCTACTTTGACAACCTGGACCTCTATTTCGGCTATCGGGATATCTTCGATTTTATCGGAGCAGGGGCTCGGGAGAACATCCTGCTCAAGCTCAGTCTCGCGGGAGAACTGACGCTTCTCGATATAGTCCGCGTCGGTGCCGGGTTCTCGCAGGGGCTTCCCTCGGTTGGCGCCGGCATAGAACTCGGTGTCGTGGAGGTGCGCGGTGCCGTGTTTGGCCGCGAGTACTCGACACAGCCTGGACTTCGAAGCCTGTACAACCTTTCCTTTTCCGTCGACATCCGGCGGTAAGGCATACGATACGGCATGCGCGTTGACAGGCTGTCCGCTGCCTGATACCTTTACGACTCTCCATCACACGGGCCGCTAGCTCAGCTGGTAGAGCAACGCCCTTTTAAGGCGTGGGTCACTGGTTCGAATCCAGTGCGGCTCAATCGTGTACTCCGCACAGCGCTTTGCCGCGTGCGCGAACCCGCGGTATAGTGGGCTCCATGAATCGTCCGAACATCGTACTTGTACTCTCGGATCAGCATAGGGGCGATCTGCTCGGATCGCTCGGCGCGCCTGTCGCGACTCCGAATATTGATCGCCTCGCCGCGACGGGAGTGAGTTTTACATCGACCTGTTGTAATGCGCCGGTCTGTGGTCCGAGTCGCATGTCCCTGCTGACCGGGCTCCTCCCGACGTCCACAGGTGTGCTCGACAACAGAAGCAGCCTTCCATCGAGTATTCCCACCATTGCCCACGCGCTGTCGGCCGCCGGATACAGGACAGTTCTCTGCGGTCGAATGCACTTTATTGGACCGGATCAGCATCACGGCTTCCACGAACGTCTGGTCGGCGATCATGGACCGACCGACACGGCCTTCAGCGAGAACTCCTTCGGTATTTTCGACGGCACGACCGGTCAGAACCCGCAGGCGCTGCAGCACAGCGGTTCGGGCGTATCACCAGTCATGCAGTATGATGATGAAGTAACTCGCGCCGCGATCCACAGAATCGTGTCTCATGAAACGGACTCCCCGCTGTGTATCGTGGTTGGCTACTACGGACCGCA
>SKKC01000081.1 GCA_007121695.1 Spirochaetales bacterium
GAGGCGTATTCAGCACGCGGAGCAGGCTCATGTCGTCGTCGTGGTTCGCGCACACGCGCATGTAGCTGATAAAGTCGCGAATCTCCTTTCGGTCGAAGAAACTCGTGCCGCCGGTCATTCGGTACGGGATGTTCGCTGCGAGAAACGCTTCCTCGAGCGCTCGCGACAACGCGTTCGTGCGAATGAGCACACCGAAATCTTCGTACGAAAGCTGCTCCCGCAGACGGATCTCAGCGATGCGCTCGGCAATGAACCCTGCTTCTTCGCGTTCATTCATGGGGTAGTACACTTCGATAGGAGTGCCCGAGTCATCGCCGGTCCATAGACGCTTGTCCTTCCGGTTCGTGTTGTTCCGAATGACGCCGTTGGCCGCTTCAAGGATCGTCGTCGTCGACCGATAGTTCTGCTCAAGCCGTACTTCGAGCAGCTCCGGGAAGTCCTTCTCGAACTGGGTGATGTTTCCGAAGTTCGCTCCACGCCAGCTGTAAATACTCTGATCGTCGTCGCCAACTACGCAGATGTTCCTGTGCCCGTCGGCAATAAACTTTAAGAACATGTATTGTTTTGTAGACGTATCCTGAAACTCGTCCACCAGAATGTATCGGAATCGGTCCTGGACAGCGGCCAGAATATCCGGATATTGCTCAAAAAGTACGATTGGCAGCAAGATCAGGTCGTCAAAGTCTAAAGAATTATACAGTTTCAAGTGACTTCTGTAGTCTTCGAACAGGTGATGATACTTCTCCGATGCGGAATCCCAGAATTTTCTGCCGGTTCTGATATCCGAGAACAGCGACAGAATCTGTTTGGGGTCTTCTTCCTCCATACGGAAGGACATATCGCGAGCCGTCTCTTTCAGCAGAGAAATCTGGTCGACCGTATCGTAGATACTGAAATGATCCCGATACCCGAGACGGGTGCCGTACGTACGAAGCAGTTGGACCCCGAAGGCGTGAAACGTACTGACGGTGAGTTTTGTCAGGCGCTTTCCTGTCAGGCCTTTCAGGCGGGTCTCCATTTCACGCGCGGCCTTGTTGGTGAATGTGAGCGCGAGAATATTGTTCTGCGGTACGCCGTGTGACAGCATGTAGGCGATTCGCTGGGTAATGACGCGGGTTTTCCCGCTCCCGGCTCCCGCCACAATGAGCAGCGGACGGTCTATGGTAGTAACCGCCTGATATTGTTGCGGGTTCAGTTCGTGTTTCAGAGTATCAATCATAGGCTCAAGGTGTGCCGGAGTGTATCCGGTGTGTCCCGCTTTCTCAAGGTGCTTTCTGAATGATGCAGAAATAGATAGGCCCGGTCCCGCGTGAACGGTCCGGCAGTATCTGGTACCCCGGATCTCTCTCTTCGAGCTGTATCGCGTGTTTCGCGGCAAATTCCACAGCCGCCGTATCGGGCGGAAGTAGCCGGGTTGTATGTACGGCGGATGCCTTTTTCATGGCTTTCCGCAGGACCAGTTCGTTTTCGGCTGGTGACAGCGCGCACGTGGCGTACAGGACACGCCCGCCGGGCCGGACAGCCTGCAGTGCGGCGCGGAGTATCGTGTATTGATCGACAGCGATTCGAGTGCTCCGGCGCGCAGTCCATTGAGACAAATCTCCTTTTCCGTGGAGCAGGTGCGCTTCGCTCGAGCACGGAACATCTGCGAGAATACGGTCGTACGCGTCTGTCTCGTATAGCCCCCACCGCCGTGCATCGTGCGACGTCACGCGTATCTGCTGCGCGACGGATGCTTCCACGTGTTCATGTATGACCTTTCGCAGGCGTGACCGGCGCGATGCGCTTCGTTCATTCGCGACCAGACTTCCGTGTTTGCCGAGGGTAGCGGCGAGAACGAGTGTCTTTCCACCCGGAGCGGCACACATGTCCAGAACCGCGTGATCTTCGCAGGGGTCAAGAGCTTGTGCGGTCAGGATGCTCGCAGCGTCCATGAAATACGGGGCCGACGATGCGGTCTGAAGCGGTACCGAGCGGTGGTCGTTGTCGGCCAGAATCGCCTCTCGTATCTGTTGCCAGCGGTCAGGGAAGATTTCTGTATAGTAGGATTCGAAGGCGTCGGGTCCCCGGACATGCATGACTGTGCTACTGTAGCGAAAACACGTGCTGTCCGCCAGCGAGGATTATGCGATTCATGATGGAAAAACAGAAAAGACCCGAACTGCCACAGACAATTTCAGCTGTCATTTTTGATCTTGACGGCACCCTCATCGATTCGATTCCCGATATAGCCCGGGTTTCCAACGCCGCCCTGAACGAGTACGGCCTGGAGCCATACCCCGATCAGGAGTACCGGGCGATGGTCGGGTGGGGCCTTCTCGAGTTATCACGACGAGCGCTTGCCGGACGCGGGGCACCTTCAGCCCCGACCGCCGATCAGCTGACAAAGCGCATAGTCGAGCTCTACGAGCAGTACCCGTATGAACACGGGGCAGTCTACGAAGGCATACGCGGTGTCCTTCATCGATTGAAGACTGCAGGGATCAAGTGTGCAGTGCTTACCAACAAACGCCACGAAGTCGCGGTACAGACCGTCGCGCTGGCCTTTCCTGACATGCATTTCGGCTGCGTGCGCGGCGATCGCGAAGGCGCGCCGCGAAAACCAGCCCCGGAAACGGTGCAGGAAGTGCTCGATGCTCTGTCTGTCGAAGCTTCGCACACCGTGCTGGTGGGAGACTCGGACGTCGACATGCACACGGCGCAGGCTGCGAACCTGTACAGTATCGGTGTCGCCTGGGGGTATCGCGGCCGCGAGCACCTGATTGACGCGGGCGCCTGCGTTGTGGTCGACACCGCGCAGGAGTTACTGCGTGCACTCGGGTCTCGAGTCGAACCGGCCTCATGTCTTTACTGTCCGCCACCCTGGTGTTGAAAAGCTCCTAAGCTGCTGCATACCAGGGAGTTACCCGCCTGTTCCTGCGATTTCGGTGTTCAGGCGTCCAGTGTAACTGGAGCCAGTCCCGCCGC
>SKKC01000367.1 GCA_007121695.1 Spirochaetales bacterium
ATCGACATTGCGTTTGAGGTCCTGCTTCAGATTGCCGACGACGTGCTGCCGGTAACTGTCGAGGACATGATCCGTGCAAAGTCGCTGGTCGTGTCTACACCATCGCTTTCTGCGCGCGGCGCGGTTCACGCATCGGTCATGAGCAGAGGCGGGATCCGCACCATCTTCTCCTTCGACACCGGCTTCGACAGCCTCGGGTTTCTCAGCTGCCTTCGTTGAGAGCTTGCTCAATCGCCTGCTTCAGCTTTTTTCTGCTCCGCACGCCGCGCAGCGTCATGACCGGCTCGCCATCTACTACAAGCATGGTCGTCGGAATCGAGGTAATCCGGTATCTTTCGGCAAGATCGGGTTGTTTCTGCGTGTCCACCACTATGGTGTTGACTGTATCACCAAGCGCCTGGGCCACGTCGTGAAACACCGGAGCGAACACTTCGCAGTGTCCACACCAGTCTGCAGTAAACTCAATCAGAAGCGGTCGCGTATCGCTCATTGGGCACTCCCCCGAAAGCAGGCCACGAGGTCTGCGGTCGCCGCGTCCGGCGGCGGGTCAAGGGTAAAAATGTTCAGGTGATCCATGGCGCGGGTTGCGGCGACGTACAGCAGGTTGCGTTGCATGCGATCGGTGGTCTCCGGCGCCAGATCCGCCCCGACAAACGGAGCCTGCGGCAGAAACAGGAGCACCACCGGGAAATCGAGGCCCTTGGCGGAGTGCAGCGTGGAAATCCGCACGGCACGATTCTCCTGGAAGGAAAAGTCCGCGTCGCGTATCTGCGCGAGGCTGTAGCCGGCAGGATCAAGCTGCGCGCGCACCAGGTCGTATTCGGTTCGGGTGGGTACGAGAATGCACAGGTTGTCGCGCTCGTAGCCGAGCGTTTCGGTAAAGATTCGAAGCCGTGACAGCAGGAGCGCCGCGAGGGAGGCAGAGTCCGCTGTCTGGAAGACCTCGGGCTGCGGACCGTCGCGGAACGCTTCGGGCTGGTTCTCGTTGTCGAGGCCAGGCACGGTTCGTCTGAAGGCTTCCGCTTTTTCGTGTATCTGCACGCTGTTTCTGAAGTTGGTCTTGAGTATGCGCGTTCTGCCCTGTATGTCTATGCCTGCCTGCCTGAACGTAAAGCCAGGCTGATAGATGGACTGATCCGCGTCGCCCGCAAGTAACACGCACCGGCGGGCGCAGGCCTTGAGTGCGCGAAGGACAATGGCAGGCAGGTCCTGCGCTTCGTCAATGAAAATGTAGTCGAAGGTGGTGGGACCAGCGGCCTCGCTGGGACCAGACGCCTCGGTGGCGCCAGTCGCCGCAGGGGTGGTTCCCGCCTCGCGCGCGGGGACGGCTCCCGCAGCGTTCACCGCCCCGATCACCCGCACTGCCGCGTACCCGCGCGCATACAGCCGCTCGCGCTCCATTGCCTCGACGAAGGCCTCGGCGGCCTCCCAGACAGCGGCCCGGCCGTTACGCCCGACCGCCTTCTTCATGCCGGGGCGGTCCATCATTTTGTCCACGTACTGCTCGCGGGTCGCGCGCCGGGCCCAGATGACCTGCTCGAGTTCGGCAAGCAGGTCATTGGCGCGAAAGCCGGGTGGCAGTTTCTGCGGCAGGAGCGCCTCGAGCTCGTCTCGCTTGAAGGCGATACGTGCGCCGGGAACAATCTCCTGCAGACGCTCGAGCAGGAACTGATCTGCCGTTGCAATTCTGTCGCCTTCGCCGAGCCTGTCCTTGAGCATAATCGAGGACAGGTATCGGTCGTACTTCACGAGCGTGTTCGTGTAGGTCAACAGCGCGACCGACCCCTGTATCTCCGGGAGGTCCAGTTCGCCCTGCCCTTTTGCCGCTTCGATCGCCTTCAGGAGCACGAGGGTCTTTCCGGTACCCGCAGCACCCTTGACCAGAAAATCGTGGTCGAGCGATATCTGCTGCAGCACCTGTTTCTGTTCGGCGGTAAGCCGGACTATTGTCCGCTCGTAGTCGAGTCGGGTACGCGTGTAAATGCTTATCTGCGACAGCGCGTCCACGTAGGCCTGCGCGTCGTCGAGTTCGCCCTGTCGGCGGCGGAGGCTGCGCAGTTCCTCGGTCAGCTTCGCACGCTCTGATCTGAGGCTGTCGATTTTCGCGTCCTTCCCGGAGGTGCGCTGTTCGAGGTCTGCGATGCGCCGCGACAGATCGGTGTGCTCGCGCGAGAGCTGCTCGAAGCGCTCGCGTATGCCCTCGAGCTCTGTGACACGCTCGGTGAGTGCCCGGGATTCGGCCTGCGCTACGTGAAGCCGGTACCCGGTCTCGGTCAGCTCGTGGGCGAGTTGGGAGACGGTGCGGCGTTCCTTCCATACATCCAGATATGATTCAACAGTCTGCAACTCGTCCGACTCTATGCCGGCAATCAGGCAGAACTGCAGCAGATGCTGCGTGGCCGCTCGCGCCATTTCGGTGTCGAGCGAGACGAAGCGATGCCGCACGTCGTTTGTCAGCGCGTGCGCACGGCGCATGAGTCCGAGCACGGCGTATCGCTGCGCGTGCGGCTCGTCTCCGTTCCTGCGAACCAGGTCGCTTCGGAATGCGTCGAGATACGCGTAAAAGGTATCGTAGGCGGGGTTGTCCGGAACGCAGACGCTTCGCATGTAGGCTTCGGCAAAGGAATGTACGGCAAGGACAAACACACCCGGGTCGGAGCCCTGAAGCCGTGCCAGTCGACTCAGCTGATTCTCGCGCTCACTGTGCGGCATGTGCGCGATTTTATCATACAAATCCAATCATGTCCGGGCGTTCCGGCACTGTTCAAGGAAGGACTCGAGGTCTCTTTGTACGCAATCACGTGCGGCAAGGTACTTTTTTTCAAGGAACGAAAGTTTGTCCCAGTCGTAGTCGAACTCAAAGTAGTAGCGTTTGAAATGCCGGAATCTCATGATCTCACGAAGGCCCGAGTGGCACGCATCCGACAACACTCTTGGTCGAACTTCCGGTATTTCGAGTGTCA
>SKKC01000096.1 GCA_007121695.1 Spirochaetales bacterium
CGATGGTGACACCGACGAGATCCTGTCGGTGACGGGGGATCTTTCGCCGAAAGAAAGCTTCGCCGCGGGACTCAGCCCCGAAGGTCTGGTGAAAGGCAAACGGCAGAGTGATCTGGTCGTACAGATAAAGCGGCCGAATCTTGCCGGGTGGGGGTACGACGTCGTTCTGTTCGGGACCGCCGCCGTAAATCCGGTGATTCTCGAAACGGGACGCCCGGACGAGTTTGTGGACCTCATAAACACCCTGCACACCATGCCGGACCGTCCCATTCAGGTTGCGCTCGACAGCGTACTCGGCCACGCGGACTTTCAGGGGGCGCTCCTTATGCCACAGTTCGATCCTGACACGCCACCCGAGGAGATCGCGCTGAAATACCGCCAGAGCGCCTTCCTGAAGGGAACCAACATGTACGGGCGTGATGTGAACTACGCGAACGCGCTGCCGCGTGCCATTCTATATGAACTGTATCGTCGCAAGAACAACTTCGGTGTGGACGCGATACGCGTCGACGGCGGACAGGACTTCGTGGAGGACATTGACGGCGAGACAGGGCTGAAAATACAGGATGACGCGTTTCTTCAGGAGATGGCGGAGTACCGCCAGCATGTTGCCGGGATCGAACGGCGGCTGGACATCAATATCGAAGACGGACGGCCCTGGCCGGACGACATCAACTGGAGCTACAACAGTTCATACCTCTGTCACGTCTGGGAGCGTGTTCTGCCGGGCGGCGACCGGGTGAAGCAGTGGGGGCCGCTTATTTTCGCGCATAACGTGCACGGGAAGTTCCGCTGGTTCTACGACAAATGGGACAGGTTCAAGGACTGCTTCATTGGCGGTGAAGACTGGATAACCGGAAACTCCACGCATGACAATGCGCGGTACTTCTACCGCATGGTCCCGCCGCGAAGCTCGGCTGACTTTAATCCCCGGAAGGCGCGCGACAGCTACTACAACAGCGAACTCGGAAAGGCGCTGCACGACGTACCAGGAAATGCCTTGAACAACCCTGCGTTGACCGCGCTTAATACCGCGTTTCTACCGGGGTCTCCCATGTTTTTTCTGCAGTCAACTCTCGAGTCACCCTGGCTGTTTTTCCGCGATATTCAGGACCGATACGATATAAAGGTAGTTGCCGACGAGGCTGCGCGATTTCTCAACTGGTACGTCTCGCCGGAGCTCTACCGCTCGAAGGGCTTCTTTACCCGCATGAAGGCTCTCGGCTTCCGGACTCTCTCCACGCTTGTCGCTCCCGGCGGATCAGGCCTTCCCGGCATGTGGCGCAGCGGCATCGGGGTGCAGCGCGGGTTCATGGATGTGCTGTTCGGTCTGCATGAACGCATTAAGACCGACGCCATGGTCGCAATGTATCTGTTCGAACCGGGGGACCGCCTGGGTGGATACAGGAGCGCGTCCGCACTGCGGGAACGCGCGGAACAGCTTGCGGATCCGGCCGATGCGCATACGAAACGCCTGGTACGGCGACTGCAGGACCGCATCGATTCAGACCGTATAGAAGCACGACGGAAAGAGAAGGCTGTGCGGAACGAGTTACGGATAGCGGAACTCATGTACCGGGAAGAACCGGAGACCCACGCCGAGGAACTCGAGAAACTCGCGGTCCTCGCCGGAATTGCCCGCGAGCAGCCGAAGACGCTGTCGCTCCTCATAGAGGATACCGCGCGACGCGACGAATACGATCCGGCCGCATGGGCGGCAAACCGGGCTCTCAGGGCGGCGTGTCCTCCGGATCTGCTTGAACACGGAAAACTCACGGTCGACACGCTCAGAAGAATCGCGGCGGACTTCATGGCCGACGCCGCCGATGCCTGCGTCGTCAGCCATCACGCGGACAGGCTCAATGATGAGCGCATACGATTTGCCCTCGACTGCAGACGTTTTCGCAACGATAACCCATGGCTCAGCCGCAACCCGGGCAGGGACGTTCGTCGCGATTTCTTTAACCGCAATGTCGTTGCAAACGGAGCACGGCAGATCGGCGGATGGAGCGACAAGGGAGATCCGGTCAACGCGAACACGATCTACTATGGCTGGCGAACGGACGAAGCGCGGAACGAGCAGTATCTCTTTCTCGCGAATATGGAGGGGCGGCCGCTTCGACGATACTCCCTGCGTTTCCTCTTTCCGTTTACGGACCAGTGGTCGGTCGTGCTCAAGTCCCCGGGCCTGGACAACCTGCCCGACACGATCAGCCGGGACACGGTGCTGGCACCATTCCGGGCCGGCGACGTTCTTGTCGCGAAGCGAACCGGTAGACCCGGGCTTCCCCGGTGAGACACCCGCCTGGTGGATCAGGCGGGGAATACGCCTGTTGAGAGGTAGCGGTCTCCGCGGTCGCAGATAATGGTCACGATAACCGCATCATCCGTCCCCGCCGTGTCGAGCTCTTCGGCGATTGACAGCGCGACGGCGACGTTTCCACCTGAAGAAATGCCGGCAAATATGCCTTCTTCGGCAGCAAGGCGACGTGTCGTCTCCTCGGCCGTTTCCCGGTCGACGGCGCGGGTCTCGTCGAGTCGGTTCGTGTCGAATATCGTCGGCTGATACGCCTCGGGCCACTTGCGTATTCCGGGAATCCCGCCAGCCTCGTCGGGCGTCACCCCGACGACCCTCACAGCCGGGTTCTGTTCCTTCAGATAGCGCGACGTGCCCATGAGCGTTCCGGTGGTTCCTGTTGAAGCGACGAAATGCGTGACAGTTCCGTCTGTATCCGCCCAGACTTCAGGCCCTGTCGACTCGTAGTGGGCCCGGGGATTGTCCTCGTTCCGAAACTGATCCAGTATGACACCCCTTCCGTCGGCTTCGAGCGAGCGCGCCGTTTCGATCGCTTCCTCCATACTCCCTTCGCGGCTTGTCAGTACCAGTTCCGCTCCGTAGGCCTTCATGACCGCACGACGTTCGACGCTCATGTGCTCCGGCATGACAAG
>SKKC01000350.1 GCA_007121695.1 Spirochaetales bacterium
CCTTGTTCTGAATGAGGTCCGCCATGCTGCCGGACTCGACCGTTTTGCCTTCGTTAATAATGTAGAAGCGTTGCCCGACGGCGCAGGCCATGGCGAAGTTCTGCTCGACGAGCAGGACTGTAGTCGTTTTACTAATTTCCTTCAGCGCTCCTGCGAGCGCCTCGATAATGACCGGCGCGAGTCCCTTGCTTGGTTCGTCCACGAGCAGGATTCGATTATCGTTGACCAGGGCTCGACCGACCGACAGCATCTGACGCTGACCACCGCTCAAGGTTTTGGCAAAGCGCTTGTACGCGAGTTTCAGATCGGGGAACAGGTCAAGCACCCAGTCCCGGCGGTCTTTCGTCGCAGCGTCCTCTTTCCACATCGCGATGCGCATGTTCTCCTCGACCGTCAGCAGATCAAAGATTCCGTAATCCTCGGGTACGTATCCTATGCCGCGTCGCTGAATAACGTGTGTCTCTTTCCCGACCAGGCTTTCACCGTCGAAATCGAGGACTCCCGTACGTGTCTGCACGAGACCCATGATTGTCTTGAGAAAGGTAGTCTTGCCCGCGCCGTTGCGCCCGAGAATAACCACCGCTTCGCCAGGAGCGACTTCGAGGCTGACGTCGTGCAGAATGGTGTATGGTCCAATGTAGGAGACTATGTGTTCGGCTTTAAGCAGTGGTTGCATCTAATACTCCTCCGCCGAGATAGGCTTTCAGTACGTCCGGGTTCTGCGATACTTCGGTCGGATTTCCGTCGGCGAGCACTTTTCCATTGACAAGGATAATGAGTCTGTCGGACAGCTGCTTCACCAGATCCATCTTGTGCTCGATGAGCAGCACCGTGGTACCACGCTGGTGCGTGTCCCGCATAATATCGATCATGACCGGTACCTGCTCTATGGCCATCCCAGCCGTCGGTTCGTCGAGTAACAGAACCTCCGGTTCGAGCGCAAGCACCATGCCGAGTTCCAGCTTTCGCTGCTCACCGTGCGTGAGGCTTGCTGCGAGCGCGTCCCGTCGGTGGGGGAGCAGCACACGTTCGAGAATTTCGTCGGTTTTGTTGTTGACCTCAGTGTAGCGCCGGTGGCTTCGAAACATGCGGATACCGACCTTGCTGTATGACTGTGCGGCGAGTCGGATGTTTTCGTGCACGGTAAGCATGGGAAAGACGTTTGTCAGCTGAAACGATCGTCCCATACCGGCCGCGATCCGCTCGGTGGCCTTGTATCCGGTAATATCAGTGTCCTTGAAAAAAATCTTTCCTGTCGTCGGTTTCAGCAATCCGCTCACCAGATTGAAATACGTGGTTTTGCCGGCTCCGTTGGGACCAAGAATCGTCGTGAACTTTCCTTTTTCAATGTCGAGACTTACGTCGTTCACGGCCTTCAGGGCGCCGAAGCTGACGCCGAGATGCTCGGTTCGTAATATTATGTCCGTCATGGCGCGAATGGTCCTTTCTGTTTCAATAGCCTTCGTGACAAAGAAGATCCGGTGCACACCCGCATGGGTGTGCACCAGTCCATATGTCCGCGTGGTACTCCGCGATGGAGCCTTAGCGGGGGTGTGTGGTCTGAATCGGATCAGCGACGTCTTCGCGTGGAATGACCCGAATCAGTTCCGGAACTATGTGATCTACACCGTCGACCCGGGTAAAGCGGATTTCGAACAGCGACTGCTGTGCCTGATGGTCTTCGCTTCGGAAGTAACGCATGCCAGTCGGTGAATCAAACTCCATGCCCCGCATGGTCTGAATAAGCGCTTCAGCGTCGGTGTCCCCACCGGTCTGTTCAAGAGCGGTTACCACTGCCATTGCGGCTGCCATACCACCCGAAACAAATATGTCCGGAGGTGAGTTGTGTCGTGCCTGGTGCTGCTCGACGAGCCACTCGTTTACCGGATTCTGCGCAACGGTGTGGTAGTACACGGTAAACCCGGTGTTTCCTTCCATTTCGAACATGGTGCGAAGCGCTGCAATCTCAGGCGCGCCGGTTGAAACCGGGAAGTCTTCAAAGAGTCCCTGTTCGGTCATCTGTCGCCAGGGATTGTTCGCGCCGGCCCAGATAACGAATATGTAGTCAGGGTTCGCGTTACGGATGCGGGTAATAAAGGGAGTGAAGTCCGTCGCGTCGGGCGGAGCAAACTCTTCGATAATAACCTGACCGCCATCTGCTTCGAGCGCGGCACGGAATGGTTCAGCATACCCGCGTCCGAAGGCGCCTTCTGGTGCGAATACGGCGACGCGTGCACCGGGAATGTCGTTCACGATGATCGCTGCCATTGCGTTCGAATCCTGTGCCGTGTTTCGACCGGTGCGGAACACGAAGCGGTTCGAAAGCTCTCCGGTCAGGAAGTCCGCTGCTGCTGGTTCCATAACGAGAATGCGCTCGTACTCTTCGAACAGCGGCAGAATCGCAAACGCATCTGCAGACGATGTTGGTCCGACGACAATGTCGACCTCGTCTTCGTCGAGCAGTTTGATCGCGCGTTCGCGTGCGACTTCCGGTACGGTCGTGGTGTCTTCCCAGATAACCCTGATCGGACGCCCGGCAACCTCCATGGTTCCGTTCGTGGCAAACTCAAGTCCGAGCTCGAATCCGCGCTGCATCTGCTGCCCGTAATCCATGAGCACACCGCTAAGCGACGTCAGCCCACCAATAAGGATCTCGTCCTCAACTGCAGCTTCTGCACCACCGCCCGCGAAGGCCGTGAATGGCATGAGCATGATAACTGTCAGAAAGCCTGCAATAAGCAATGACTTCTTCATAAAAACCTCCTGAATTTCAGTCGGGCTCGTGTCCCGATTGATTCCTGATTAATGTGCTGCTCCCCAGCGTACGACTGTGGAAGCCCAGACAAACCCAAGACCGGCCCCAACGAGAACGGCAATATCTCCGTCCTCCCGGCGACCGCCCTGTACCCCCAGTTCCACCCACAGAACCTGATCGTTCTGTCC
>SKKC01000237.1 GCA_007121695.1 Spirochaetales bacterium
AGCAGGCACACGCGGACGGCAGGCCGTTTTTTCAGTGGGTCAACTTCCAGGACCCCCACAATCCCTGCATGGTGCCCGAGCCGTGGGCATCCATGTACCGGGATGCACCGATTCCGGAGCACGGCTTTTTCGACGGGGAACCCGAAAGTTTCCGCGAGAAACCCGCATTCTATCAGGAGCTTCTCGAACAACCAGGCGAATACGCCTGCCGACCGAGTGACCCCGGGCTTCCGGTCGTCAGCAACACGTCGCATCTAGGGTGGCCGCCTGAGAAAGTCAGGGAAAACGCGGCGCACTACTACGGCATGGTGTCGCTGATCGACAAAAACGTCGGGAAGATGCTCGATGCCCTCGACGATCTTGGCATCGCGGAAAACACGATCGTGATCTTCACAGCAGACCACGGCGACCTGCTTGGGGACCACGGGCTGTTCTGGAAGGGCGTTGCTGCGTTCGAAGAATGCCTTCGGGTACCGTGTCTGGTCCGAGCACCTGGCATGGTCCCGCCTGGAAGCTCGACAGACGCGCTTCATTCGCTTCTGGACTTTTATCCGACGCTGCTCGAGTTGATTGACGTCCCCGTGCCGCGTACCTTTGAAGGCATAAGCCAGCGAGATGTGTGGACGGGAGATGCCGAGTCAGTACGGGACTCGGTAGTCGTCGAAGAGCAGCCTGCCGATACCGACTTTGTCCAGCGCATACTCATAGACGAGCAGTACAAGACGGTGTATTACGCTGGCCGCCCGCTCGGGGAGCTCTACGACATGAAGCGCGACCCGAACCAGATTCACAATCTCTGGCAGGTTCGTGAGTACCGGGACGTGCGTGACGAGCGCATACGCGCAATCCTCGACCGGGAGCTGCGCCGGACGCGGGCGAACAGAATCGGCGGATGACGCGACGGCCGGTCACAGCGGGGAATCTTGCAGCCGCTGCGTGCTCCCGGCGTGCCCCGCCGCCCCCGCGTGCACCGGCCGCCCGGCCTCAGTACACCCGCACCTCGTACAGCCCGGCTGACGGCTCGCCGTTTGTCGCGTGTATCACAACGCGAAGCCTGTCTGCCTGCACCGGTGTGGAGAGCCGGTGCACGCGGCGTCGCTGGTAGTTTTCCTCGACGCGAAGCAGACTCACCCACTCGCCGTCCTTCCCCGGATCGGGTGTCTGTATCTCGTAATCACGAGCAGTTTCCGGCGCGCGATAAAACGGGTGATACGCGTGGTACTCCCGAAGAAGATGCCCCGGAAAGGTCAGGTGCACTTCCTGTATGGTCTGTGCGGTCGGCCAGCACAGCTCCACCCACGCAGGTCCGGCCTGTGAGGGATCAGAAAGCCAGAGGTTTGTCCGGGCTCGCGGTCGGGCGACGCCGCTCACAACCTCGGAAGCCGAATACACATCCTGGGACGGGCTGACCCTGAAGGCAAGTGAAAGGCCGTGCTGGAAACGCCGCATTCGGTTTAAGGCTACCTCGTACATGGCGGGATGCGCAGGCAGACAGGTGCGCGCGTAGTGCCACTGCAGGTCCGTGTTGGCAGCAAGCTCGAGCCGCAGGTAGCGCTGCGGTGCGCCGGACTCACGAACGGCGTTGGCGATCGCGTCGCGCGCGTCCGCCGGAAGTTGCCAGCTGATCCACTGTTCGCTCCCCGGCGGAACCGTCACGCAAGCGCTCGATACAGCGCGCTCGGCCGGATACACCGTGTAATCGTGTATATGGTCGCACAGCTGTAGCGTCAGAACGGCTTCGGTCGGCGCTGCTGCGTGATTCGACACACACAGGGCGACCGCTTCGAGCGAACCATCGGTCGCGATTACCTGTGCCATACGATTGTCAACGCGTTTCAGCAAGTCCAGGTTTATCCGCTCGTCTATCATGTCCTGTGCTTCGGCGTAGCCTGGTTCGTCCGGGCCTATGCCGGTGAGCTTTCGGCAGGAACTCGCGCTCACAGCCGCCGATCGTGCACGATCGGCCTGGTCCGCTGCCACCACGTCCGGCAGCCACACGCCGTCTCGAAGCAGCGTCTGCTGAATGGTGCGTACATCATCAGCCTGCAGATTCTTCGGATCACACCCTCTGTCCCTGCACTGCGCTGCAGCGGTGCCGACAGCCTGCCCCATGAGCGCGGTCGTTCCCATGACGCGCATGGTGCCAAGCGCTGCGTGCGTCCCGCTGATGTTTCGTCCGGCGAGAAACAGGTTGGACACATCCCGCGCGACGAGTGCCGACAGCGGTATTCCGTAAGGGCCGACGTACCCGAGCGCGGCGCGCTCGGTAAAGGGATTGTAGTTCGTCGCCGAGTTCGCTTCGGAGTGCTCGGCAATAAGGCCTCCGGGTGTATGCAGATCAAGGAACCAGCCGCCGTATGCGACTTCGTCGTCCCATACTTTCTTCGCCTGAATTTCCTTTTCGGTTACAAGCGTGTTCCCGACGATGCGGCGGCTTTCCCTGGTGCCAAGTACGCTTCCAACCCAGTCGAGCGACCGGGTACGCGTGGCGTCTGCGAGCTTCGGGTCGTTGTTTTTCATCCAGTCCCAGATTCCAAGCACCCAGCTGGTAAGCTCATCGCGCAGATAGGGGTTGTCGTGAATGGTATCGTGCGGTGAGCCGAGCTCTATCCACCAGAATCCTCCCCGCGGGTCCGACGGAACACGCCCTGATCCGTAGAAGAAGTTCGGGTCCCGCAGGTCCCTGGCCCACGGCGGCGGCGAAAAGGCCGTCTCGTGTCCAACCTCTTCCGTTTTGAAATGCAGCGAGTTTCCCATGGTGTCGCTGCTCGCCGCCTCGGGAGCGTGCGGCTCGTCGTGGGTGGTCCGTGCTTCGCTTCCGAGCATGACCTCGCACCCCGCCGCGGCCGCGACAAGCCCGTCTCCGGTCGCGTCCAGAAACAGGGGAGCGGAGGCCGTGAGGCGGATCTCCGAGTCGAGTACCAGCGCTTCCACATGCGATAT
>SKKC01000259.1 GCA_007121695.1 Spirochaetales bacterium
ACCAGCGCGAGATCGTGACTGACAAACAGAACTGCGAGCCCCAGTGTCTGCCTGAGCTCTGCGATCAGCTCGAGCACTGCCTTCTGCACTGTCACGTCGAGAGCCGTCGTCGGCTCGTCTGCGATCAGAAGCGGTGGCGATGCCGCGATCGCGGCTGCAATCGCAAGGCGCTGCGCCATTCCTCCCGAGAGCTCGTGGGGGTACTTCTGCAGCAGATCATCGCTTCCGCTGAGGCCAACGCGCTGCAGAAGCTCGGTAAATCGAATGCGTGATTCATCTACACCCAGATGCAGCCGTTTCTGCATTGTCCGGATAATGTGCGCACCAACCCGCTTCGAGGGGTTAAAATGCAATGCCGGGTCCTGAAACACCATCCCGACCCTGCTTCCGCGAAAACCCGACAGTGCAGTGCCGTGCAGTTGCGAGACGTCTACGCCCCCGACATGTATGGAGCCGGATGCGATACGTAACTCATGCGGCCCCAGCCGCATGATTGCGCGACAGGTAAGACTCTTGCCGCTGCCGCTTTCACCGATGATCGCGTGCATGGATCCAGGAGCGACGGAGATCGTCAGATTTCGTACTGGATACAGTACCCCGCGACGAGTCGTCAGTGAAAGCGTCAGATGCCGCAGGGCGAGAGCGGGTGCTGCGTCGGATTCGTGCATACCAGTCAGTATCGTATCCGGGGATCGAGCACCGAGTACAGAACGTCAGCCACGAAATTTACCAGTGAAAACCCGGCTGCAACAAAGAGAACTCCGGCCTGCACAACCGGAAAGTCCCGCTGCGAGACTGCGGTCAGCAGCAGTCGGCCAAGACCGGGCATGGAAAACACCTGCTCGACGACGATTGCTCCACCGAGCAGATACCCGAACTGTACAGCAGCAACGGTGATCGTAGGGAGCAGCGCATTCGGTAATACCTCCCCGACGATAAGGCGGCGGCCGGAAATACCGAGCGAACGAGCCCCTTCGACGTATGGTTTCGTCAGCTCGTCGCGGACGCTCCGTCGGACTACTCGAGCAAGGAATGCGGAACGCGAAAGCCCGAGTGCAACTGTCGGCAGGACGTAGGCCATGAAGCCATCGGCACCGAAGAGGGGAAACCACCGCAACTGTACTGAAAACGCGAGAAGCAGCAGGATCCCCGCCCAGAAATCGGGAATGGAAAGTCCGACATTGGTGTAGACATCGCACAGGTGGGCATACACGGGCTTCGTCGACGAAGCAGCAGCGACACCCAGCGGAATTGCAACCAGAAGAGAAAAAAGAAGCGCTCCGGCGGCCAGTGCAAGCGTCACAGGGAAGCGGGCGGCAAGGAGCTCCGCAACCGGCCGATTCTGCACCAGACTGCTGCCCAGATCGAGACGAAGCAGGGAACCCATCCACGATACGTACTGCACAAACAACGGCTGATCGGTACCCATGCGGGCACTGATACGGGCAACGGTCGCCGGATCGGCTTCGAGTCCGGCAACCAGTGCGGCAGGGTCACCAGGGACAACCCGGATAATGATGAAGGTAATGGTCGCAACAACAAAAACCGTGAGAACCAGTCGCCCGGCTCGCGCGAGGATTCGTGCCCACACGGTACTCAGGTGCTCCGCACAGACTGGAAACGGCCAACGAGACGGGCGACTGTCGACCGGGGTAGAAAACGCTCAACGAAGACCAGGACCCGAAACGCGATGCCGTGGACAGCAACGGTCTTTCGCCTGAGCATCGTGCGGTACGTAAACACCGCGACCTCGCGCGAGTCCGGAATACGGCTTCCGGACATTCCGGGAGCCTTGTCGGTTCCCGCGACGGCCTGGAACCCGCTTCGTGTGGGCCCGGGGCATATTGCCGTGGCCGAAACCCCCGTCGAGCGAAGTTCAATCGCCAGTGCTTCTGTCAACGACAGGACGTAGGCTTTGGTCGCGTAGTACACCGCCATGAGCGGCCCCGGCTGAAAGGACGCCACGCTTGCGATGTTGACAATAAATCCGTGCGCCCGTTCGATCATGTCCGGAAGCAGAAGGCGGGAAAGTTCGGTGAGGGCTTCCATATTCACCCGAAGCATGGCCCGGATTCGAGTCGGATCCCCCTTCCAGAACAGGTCGTGATCACCAAGCCCCGCGTTATTGACAAGCGCATCTATCTGAAGACCCTGCTCGACAAGCGTCTCGAACAGCTTCTGTGCAGCGTTTTCGAGCGATAAATCGAGAGCGATAACATGCACCTGTGCCGGGGCGAGTTCAGCGGCGAGCGCGTGCAGGCGATCCTCTCGCCGCGCGACGAGAATCAGTCGCCATCCGTCGCGAGCCATGACCCGGGCGAGCTCCATTCCGATCCCGTCACTCGCGCCGGTAATGAGCGCTGTCCGGGTATTCATTGCCCGTTCTCCTGTATGCCGCTCTGTGTCGGTGCCTCGAAGGGGAGACGCACGTACAGATGTGTTCCTGTGTCCGCAGCAGTAGAGAAATCGATGCTCCCGCCGTGTACCTCGGCGATAAGTCTCGCCACATAGGTCCCGATTCCGCTTCCGTCAGGCTTTCCGCTCGTGACGTATTGATCGAAAAAGCGGTCCCGAATATCTGCGGGAATCACGCCCGAGTTGTGAATATCGATAAGGAAATCGGTGTCGCGCTGTATGTTGACCGTGACGCTTTCATTCGGTCTGCTCGCTTCGATTGCGTTTCGAATGAGATTGCTGAACAGGTTCTCGAGATGAATGCGCTCTCCCTGTACCGTATCCGGTCCGTCAGCGGATCTGAGGGTAACCGTTATTCCGTCGGGCTCGCCAATGCTCTGCACTTCCGAAATCGCGGACCGGACCACCTCGCGGAGCGAAAGATCCTCGGGATGGAGCACGTACCGACCTTCCTCCATCTGTACGATATCGAGAGATGTATTCAGCATTTCGTTCAGCTTGTTTCCTGACTGAAGAA
>SKKC01000163.1 GCA_007121695.1 Spirochaetales bacterium
CCATAACGAACCACCTGGTGCCCGGATCATTCTCGTGGTAGTGATGGGTACAGTGTGGATTGGGACAGAAGGGGGGACGAGGCATGGGCGCTCCTTACCGGGGGAGGTGAGCTGAGACCGGATCAGGTCACCTCGCAGAGTATTGAGCAGTGCGAGAAGGAGGGGGAGAGCCATCATCCTGCGCTCTGCTCACCTATAAATTACCCGGGGAACACGCGGGTTGATTGGTCTGAATCGGGCGAAAAACACCAGGGTGGCAGACAGTAGTTACAACGTGGCATACTGATGGGCCCATGAAATACCTAGATACCGTTCTGGATATGATCTCGCGCAGAGACCCGGCACAGCCGGAATTTCGTCAGGCAGTGGAAGAAGTCTTTCGCTCGCTCGAACCCGTGCTCGAGGAACGCCCCGAGTACGAGGAAGCATCGATTCTCGAACGCCTCGCCGAGCCGGAGCGAACCATTATCTTTCGCGTCCCCTGGCTCGACGACGCCGGGCGCTGTCGCGTAAACCGCGGATACCGGGTACAGGCGACGAGTACGCTCGGTCCCTACAAGGGAGGTCTTCGTTTCCACCCGACGGTGAACCTGAGCATACTGAAGTTTCTCGCCTTCGAGCAGATATTCAAGAACGCGCTGACTACCCTGCCGCTCGGTGCGGGCAAGGGGGGCTCTGACTTCGATCCCAAGGGGAAAAGCGATGCGGAAGTCATGCGGTTCTGTCAGAGTTTCATGACGGAGCTATCAAAGCATATCGGCCCGAATACCGATGTTCCCGCTGGCGACATCGGGGTTGGCGCCCGGGAAATCGGCTTTCTGTACGGGCAGTACAAACGTCTCGCAAACGAGGCGACCGGTGTGCTTACTGGCAAATCTCCCGGCTGGGGCGGGTCGCTGGTGCGCCCCGAAGCCACCGGGTACGGCACGGTGTACTTTGCCCGTGAAATGATGGCGAAGGCTGGCGAAAGCCTTGAAGGTGCGGTCTGCACGATTTCCGGTTCTGGAAACGTCGCCCAGTTTACCGCCCGGAAGCTCCAGGAGCTCGGCGCGCGACCGGTTTCCATGTCTGACTCGTCGGGGACCATACACGACCCGGACGGAATAGACGAAGAAAAACTGGCGTGGATCATGGAGCTCAAGAACAGGAAGCGCGGCCGAATACGCGAATACGCGGACCACTTCGGTGTGGAATATCACGACGGGGCCAACCCCTGGAGCATTCCGTGCACAGCCGCATTTCCCTGCGCAACGCAGAACGAGCTTGACGGATCCGACGCGCAGACCCTCGTGGAGAGCGGGTGTCGGCTTGTCGCCGAGGGCGCCAACATGCCCTGCACACCCGAAGCGGTCGAAGTTCTGCAGAGGTCAGGGGTCATGTACGCGCCGGGCAAAGCCGCCAACGCGGGCGGCGTCGCCGTATCGGGACTGGAAATGAGCCAGAATGCCATGCGCCTGAACTGGACCTTTGCCGAGGTCGACTCGCGTCTGGAAGAAATCATGAAGAAGATTCACGCGGACGCATATTCGGCATCCGAGCAGTACGGTGATCCGGGGAACTACGTGCTCGGGGCAAACGCCGCCGGATTCACCCGCGTCGCCGATGCTATGCTCGATCAGGGAGTGGTGTAGTCCGGTAGATCAGGCATTCCTGTGATCGTGCATCTGCATACAGCCAGACCGGTGTCCTGCCCGGATCGCAGGAGTAGACACGTAGGCATGCCGCCACCTCTGGTGTGAGATTCGCCTGCAGCCGTTCGCGCGAGCGGACATCCTCCGGCAGATCCGAAACAGCCGACCAGTGAAAGCTGTTCCCGGGTTTCCGCGAGCTGTGTGCGATGTAGAGCATGTTCATTTCGACCATCTCGTGAAAGACGTGCGTGCCGAGCGAGAGGTCCGGTACCAGCCCGTCGTGCATAATGTCGATTTCCATCAGCATGGAAACTTCGGCTATGTCTTCCACGTGCACCGGTACACCGAGCGACGGTGTGCTCGTTGCCCAGCGACCCGGCCCCACGAGCAGGATGCGCTCATCCGGAGTGGTCCGTGCCGTTACATGTCGGAGCGCCCGGGCAACCGCGTAACGCTTCTGCTCGGGAAGCTGCCCGTAGCATTTCGGGTCTACCAGCACGATACGATCGACCGGTACGTGTCGACTGTGTCCGACGATTCCGCCTCCCGTCCGTATGAGTATGTCGAGAGTGTCTCTGTCGGGAAGCGGGGCAGCCTCGCCGCCAGAGCTCTGTACCTGAAGCGGCCTGCACTGCACCACGTTCAGCGTGTAGGCACCGGTCGGATCGAGGTTTACGGTAAATTCGACGTCCACCGGCGAACCGTAGGCCTGTTGTATTGTCGCAAGGAGCGTTTTCATGTCGTTTACGAACGAAGTCTCACTGAGAAGGCGATCAAAGCGGACCACTCCCCGACCATCGCGGTCGGTCCGGCTCAGGTAGCGCCGGGGCAGATCTACAGCCTCCCGAAGAACGATTTCGGCCTCTTCGGAGGAAAGTCGATTCTCTTTCAGGCTGATGAGGTCTATGGTCCGCTGTGAGTACCGCATTTCTTCTTCCGGCCCTGCAGTCGGTTTGAGCGCGGGCGCGTTCAGCGCGATGACCCTCGTGTAATCGTCGTCGTTGCGATCGACCGCCCGTGTCCCGAGACCGAATACCAGCCGCAGCACTCCCGCCTCGGGGTCTATCTCGCTCGTCCAGGCGTAGGGGTTGAACGAAAAGCCGACCCCGGCCATGTCAGGAAAGAAACGGTCGCCGTGCTGCGTTCCGGACACCCGTTGCACCAGAAGCGCCATCTGTTCGTCCCGGTCGAGTATCCCGCGCCGGCGGCGGTACTCCAGGGCTTCGCGGCTCATGGTGCCTGCATAGATCCAGCGCACGGCATCGAGAAATGCTTCCAGACGCTGTTCCCGGGTTTCCTGGTTTGCGCAGAATATGCTGTCGTATTTTCCGGCGAACGCGTTGCCGAACGCGTCCTCGAGCAGGCTCGACGAGCGCACGATAATGGGCGACGTTCCGAAGTAGTCGAGCATGTCCGAGAAACGCTGCAGAATGTAATCGGGAAACGTGCCCTCGAGCATGCGCGCGCGAATTTCCTCGTTACGGTCGAGGTAGTGTTTCGGGTGTTTCTGAAGCTGGCGGAACCACCAGCAGTCGTTTTCCACGAGATAGGTGTAGTACACGTCGGAGCCTATGTAGAAGGAATCGTGCGGCTCAAGACGCTCTTCCCACGCCGGGTCAGCGTTTCGCAGAATGGCATTCGCTGCGAGCATGCCGCTTGATTTACCGCCGATCATGCCGGTACCTATCATGCGTTTCCAGATTCGTATGACGTCTTCGAGGGTCAGGCACCGCGACAGCACGTCGAACATCGCTCCGCGCGCACCGGTGACCAGACGAAGAGTCTGCTCGAACAGAGCTTTCCGATCGGGGTGACCGACCGCGAGATCCGGGCTCGAGGCGAGCTGTTCCGCTTTCAACAGGGTCCGGTCCCAGATGCCGATCATGCGGTAACTCGCCGACGACAGCCCCGGCCACGGACGCGCAGACAGTACCCGCGTGAGGGTCGTGCTGTCCGTGACGGGGTAAGCTTCATCATCCTTCAGTAGATGCATGCGCAGAAGATCGTCGTCGTTCCGGTACTGCAGTTTCAGCGGGGAGGCATACACGGACCCATCGAACTCGTACAGATCGATAAACAGCTGTGTCGTGTCCCGTATCGGTTGAATGGCGTGCAGGGAGTGGACGTGCCGTTCGACCCCGAAGTACGCGATCGTATCGAGCCTGGCGAGAAAGGGGCAGGTGACGGCGAAGAAGTTCCCGATCATGCGGTCGCTGAAGAAGGTCGCCGAAAGGTCGGAAAGCACGTCGAACACATGGGTCGCCCCGGTTCCGGTCTCCCGGATAACCGCGTGAATATCGGTAATGACGCGTTCAAAGCCGTCGGACGGGTCGACATTGTGCACAATCAGGTTCGCATCGGGGGAAAAGAGCGGTGCATGTCCCGCGAATCGGAAATAATGCAGCTCCGTCCCCGCTGCGCGGCAGCTGTCGAGCAGTGCGGTACACACGGTCTCGTACAGCGATATGCCGTCGAAGCGGAACACGACGTTATCGCCGGGAAAAAGCGAATCCGTACACTGGTCGAGGGCGGGAAGACCGCTGCTGCGTCGAGTGGGCATACTATGCAGTATAGGCGATATCCACGGCTTATAAAGCCGAATCAGGTCCGGTGGCGGTGCTTCGGCGGGTAGTTCCAGCAAAGAGCGCAATCGCCGCGCAGCCGCTTACCAGCGATCCTCCGAGAAACACTGCTGACAGACCGTGTCCGGCAGCAACAGGAATCGCGGCGAGCAGCAGCAGTATTCCGAGTGCTTCGTATACGAACGAGACCACCGATCCAATGGTTGCACGTCCTTCAGATGCGATGCGGTCGTGTATCCAGCCCTGCATACGTACTTCAGCAGACGCCATTATGAGATAGTACAGAAAGTACAGGGGAAGCGTGGCTGCTCTCAGATGAAACACCGATAGAAACAGTGCGACGGAGCCGGTACACAGCCAGACGGCGAGGCGCCGCGGACTATCGAGTCGGAAGGTCGAGGAGATCGTTGCTGCGAACCCGGCACCAAGGGCCTCCGCAGCGAATCGAACTGTTCCCCAGATGCCGATAAGGGCAACCGGCACGCCGACGTGACGGGCGAGCAGCGGGTCGTACTCGTCGAGCACACCGTATACGACGGTGGCCAGGCTGCCGAAAAGCACGAGCGAGGCGAGGCCGGGGACGCGCACCGCAGTTCGGAGGTGCTGCACAAGAGGTGTGGAGGGTGCCCCCGGCCTGTGACCGGACCGCACGTCGGGAAACATGGTCACGAGTCCCCCGGCTCCTGCCATTGACACTGCCGAGGCTACAAGGACGGCCGTAGCAGACCTGCTGTATACGAGCGCACCGAGCAGGAGCGACAGCACAATCCCGACCCGTGCGATAGCGCCTCCGCGCCCGGTTATGCGGACAAATCTGTCGGATGCAGTATGCTGCTTGAGTGCATCGTACAGGAACGCCTCCGTCGTCCCGCTGCATAAGGCTTCCTGTACGCCCCAGAGTGTGAACCCGGCGGCGAAACCGGCGAAATCGGGACGGACAAGCCAGACCAGAAACCCGGACGCCTTGAAAAGCATGCCGACGAACAGCACCCATTTTCTACTCCACCGGTCCGCGAGAATTCCCGAAGGTATCTCTGCCAGCAGGACCGCAGTGGACCAGATTGCCAGCAGGGCAGAAATCCGTGCGTAGTCCAGGCCGCGTTCCTGGAAGAAAATGGCGTACACCGGATACACGAGCGCGAAATCCTGGAAGAAGGAAAACAGGTAGTAGGTACGAATCAGTTGTAGCAGGCTATGCGCCTTGTTCGGTACATCCATACCTGACCGGAGTGTATCTGACGGTATCCCGTTTGCACAACAAAAAGCCCCGCGGTGCGCATTCTCCGGGGACGGAGGCGGCATCGCGGGGCGATGGTGTATAACCGCAGAGGGCTATACCGGCAGGATCAGTACTCGTTTACAAGTACTTCGTGAGGAATGAGCGCCTCGTAGTCGGGGACCGATCCGCCGTCGAAGCAGCATTCGATGATCTTCCGACCCTCGGGCATAAGGTCTTCGTGCTTGAAGCCGTTCAGCTCCTTATGGAAGAACTCGGTCAGGATTTTCGCACCCGTCTGATAGGCTTCGAGTCCCACTTCCGGCTGCTTGTCGACCTCGAAGAACCAGCTGCCGATCGGGCGGCCTTCGACGAGAATCGAACTCGGCAGATATCCGAGTAGCGGACACTTTGCTTCCTTTACGCTCTTCTTCTCGAACTTGGCCCCACCGCGGCGCGCGAGGTATTCGCGGGTAATCCACTGCGGCATGAAGCTTACTTTCCAGGCTCCAATGTGCTGGTTGGGTACGAGAATGAACTTTACCCGGGGCGCATCGATGATCTGATCGAGCAGGAGGTTCGCCTGATCGACCTTACGTCCGGTCGCGAAGGGCCAGTATGAGCCGACCCCTTCCGAGGACATGCCAGCAGTATCGACGATACTCGGGTTGGCGTGGCCACGAGGTGCGGTGAGGCGCCAGAGCCATGCGAGAGCCGGTGGCAGAATATGGAACATTCCGAGTATGCCGTAGGTCGGTTTGTCGCTCGTGCAGGGCGGGCAGCGCACGCCGAAACTGCGAATATCGACGTCCACCGGGCGATGCACAACGTCGGGTACGATATCGCGGGGTATGACGACCCGAGGGTTCGGGCACGAAACGCCGGGTTCGTCCTGAATGTGATTCCAGATCAGCGCGGTTGAACCGGGCTGGGCGTCAATGTTCAGAAAGAGAATCTTCTCGGGCGGGTGTATGGTCAGTTTTTCGAGATGCGGATCGATGCCGTAGTGGTCAATATGGTTGACGCGGACAAACCAGGCATCCTCTGCGTCCATAAGACTGAGTTTTCCCTTGTCCTTGCGAAGCGACGGGTGACAGAGCGCCATATCGTCTGTCACCGGGCGAATACGACAGCTCTGAGGCAGCGTAAGGGTGCGGCGTTCGCCGGTCACCAGATTCTCCCCGAGCAGCAGTTCGCCGTCGGGCTCGCGGTGTACCTGTTCGAGCATCTCGCTTTTTCCACCGCCACTCGCGCCTTCGTGCGAAACGGTAATCTTGTTCTCGTAGGGAGTAATGATCTCTGCGGTAGAGCAGTGCATGGTTACCCATTTTTCATCCTCGCCGAGGTTCAGGAGAACACCGTATATTCCCTTCTTGGCGCTCGGGCCGGGATACAGGTTGTAACTGAACAGTTCGTGCATGTCCTCGGTCCGGTTATGGACGACAACCTGTTTTCCCTCGAAGTGGGTGTGTCGGAACGGAGGCGCGACGTAGATACACGCTTTCGGATTGAAATCCTTTGGAACATTCTGTGGCTCAATGAGGCCCTGCAGCAGCGCGAGCCCTAGTGCGAAGAATCCGGCATTCGCCGGGGCCACAACAAATGCGTGCAGACCTTTGTCGTCCACTCCGGCGATAAAAGGAAAGACCGCCAGTTCCTGCGTTTTCAGCCACGCGAAACTCTCTTCCCGCAGTGCGTCGAATGACTGCCCGAACCTGTCCCTGAATCGGGGTTTGTCGGTCGGTTTGTCGTCGCCGATGACCATGCAGTCGGGGTCGCGACGTCGCATGTACGGCTCGAGGTAGTTGGCGGCTACTCCGTTCGTGACCTGACAGACCTTCGCTTCCTCGACGAAACCCTTTCCCGGGACGTCGTATCCGACGGTATGCCAGCCATGCTCTTCGGCTATGGTGGACAGGGTCATGAGGTGGTCAATCGACTGTGCGACGGTAACCGCCGGCGCGGCATCCAGTACGGCCTTGATTTCACTCGGCAGACTGTAGCTGATATCGTATGTTCCCATGCGAACCTCCGTTTTATTGTGAATCAAAGAGCATTAACGCTCTTACTACGTCACATTAATAAATTACGTTCTACGTTACCACGTATTCCGACCCGGTCGGCCGCGAATTTTCCTGTTTTTTTCCATATACGAAACCGTACGAACGGTATATGATTTCGTTAGTTTTCGTAATCTTATTTTTTATACGGTTGAGGGCCCAGTGAAGCCAATCGAAGAGTTCCTGCAGGCAAAAAGCGACGATGAGTCCGCGTGCGAGGACGGCATATTTACCGGCAACGTATTCGCGGCGGTTGTCGATGGAGCCACGAGCAAGGGGGCGCTCGAGTACGACGGGCGGGCACCAGGTCGTCTTGCCCGGGATCTCGTACTCGAGGAGCTTGCCCGCCTCGACGCCAGCTTCGACCCCGATTCGTCGGGTGCGAGTGTGGTCCTGCAGGCGCTGAACGAATCCCTCGCATCGTGGTACCGTCGTGCCGGGGTATACGAGGAGGTGCGTGTGGCCCCCGAGCTCCGTGCGAGTGTTTCGGTTGCCGTGTACTGCGAACCGATGCACGAGGTCTGGATGGTCGGCGACTGCCTTGTGCGCACCGAGTATGCGGTGTACGGGAACGAGAAACGCATAGACATGTTGTTCTCCGAGATGCGGGCCTACCTCATTGAGGACATGATCGCCTCCGGCTGCTCGGAAGCGGAGTTGCTCGAACATGACCGTGCGCGCGAGCAGCTGATTCCCTTCCTGAAGAAACAGAATGCGTTCCAGAATCAGCGGTATGCTTCCGATTTTTCGTACTCGGTTATCGACGGGTTTTTCGATGAATGGTCACCACGACGGATCATTCCGATCGGCAACGAAGTGCGTGAACTTATTCTGTCAAGCGACGGATATCCCTCTCTTGAAAGGACGCTTCGCGAGAGCGAGATGTCACTGCAACGACTGTTAAAGGAAGACCCGCTCATGTACCGGCTGCATCGGTCGACCAAGGGGCTGTCCTCCGGTAACCTCTCGTTCGACGACCGGGCCTATCTGAGGCTGTCCATTTGAGCGCGGACTCAGGCGCCCTTGTGTGAACAGGTGGGCAACGCTAAAATATTCGCATGACAAATATTGAACGACGGCGCTACATTACCCAGAAACTTCGAGAAACGGGTACGCTTCGTGTCGAGCAGCTTGCCGAGGAGCTTAAGGTTACCACCGTGACCATACGATCCGACGTCGCCGATCTGGAGAAACGGGGCCTCGCGGTCAGGTCTCGCGGGGTCATTCTGGCCCCCGAGGGAGACGAGCTTCCCCGGAACGTCTCAAACACCATAAAGGAAAACCTGGCCGAAAAGGAAGCGGTCGCGAAGACCGCACGAACGCTTCTCGAGCCCGGACAGACGGTTATTCTCGATGGAGGCAGCACCAACGCGGTGTTCGCCCGTGAACTGCACGACCTGCAACTGACGGTCATAACCAACTCCGTGCCGGTGATCCTGGAGCTGGCTCACCAGCCCGACATCGATATTATTGTCTCTGGTGGCATATTGCGCAAACCGAGCATGTCGCTGGTCGGGGAGTTCTCGCGTCACGTGTACGAACACATACGCGCGGATATCGCATTTATCGGCGCGGCATCGGTATCGATGGAACACGGCCCGAGCGGGCCGAATCTGCTCGAGGCCGAAACCAAACGAAGCGTCATTGCAGCCGCGAATTCGGTCTGCCTTCTGGTAGACTCGACAAAGTTCGGGCGGACAAATCTCGCTCATATCTGTTCCTGGGAACAGATATCCTTTCTCGTTACCGATGCCATACACGATGCCGACCGGGCTGCCCTCACGGACGTGGGTGTGACGGTGCTTACACCAGGCGACAGATCCTGAGCAGTTCATTCCGAACAGCCATTCACCCGACGCTTTTTTCTTGACCTCCGCCCGGGAAGACACTACACTCGGTATTGTACTAAGACAATAGTACAATACAGGAGGACCATGGCAGCACAACGTGACGGGCAGCACCTGCAGATTCGACTCGACCCTGGAAGCTCGATTCCGTTTTACCGGCAGATCATTCTGCAGGTGGAAATGGCAATAGCAGACGGCCGTGTGACCACCGGATACCGGCTCCCGACGGTCAGGGGTCTTGCGGTCGACCTGCAGATAAACCCGAATACCGTCGCGAAGGCGTACAGCGAACTCGAGATCCGGGGACTCGTCAGCACACAACACGGCACCGGTACCTTCATAGGCGAGCGGTCCCCGGCTCCGTCTGAAGTGGACCGGGAACAGCTTCTCTCGCAGCTAGTTCACGAGTTCATGAGTCACCTCGGATCATATGGATTTACGGTAGATGACCTTCGGGCCTATCTGCGTCAAGAGTCCTTAAAGGATGGCAGGAAATGAAACAGGAAACAGACCCTCGGGACAGTCGCGCTCGGATAAAAGCCCTCGCGCATCGCATGCGACGATTCAGGTTACCGGGCAATTTCACTATGACCACGCTCTCGGCGCTGGTACTCGTCATGTTTGCCGTGGCAGCGGTCGCCCTGCAGCTCGCGCTCGGTGTACCGCCGAGTCCTGAAGCCATTGCCATTATCGTCGGGGTACTCGCAGCCAACGGAATCGTGATCGCGATCGCCCCGCTGTGGGCGGTTGTTCTGCTCATGACGGTCTTTTTCTGGGCGGTCACGGGGTATCTGGTACCCGAAAACATGCTGCCGGCGCTGCTCGTCGCGAGCATCGGGCTTCTTGTCGCCCCGGCGGTTCAGATTGTGCAGCAGTGGGACCGCGCGGTGGTGTTTCGCCTGGGACGCTTCAAACGCGTGCTCGAACCGGGGCCCCACCTGCTGTTTCCAGTCATCGACTCGGTTATTGGTCACGTGGACATGCGTATTCGCGTCACAGACTTTTCTGCTGAACGTTCGGTGACGAGCGACACGGTCCCCGTCCACGTAGACGCCCTGGCATTCTGGATGGTCTGGGACGCAGAGAAAGCGCTCCTGGAGGTCGAGGACTACTTTGCCGCCGTGACACTGTCTGCACAGACGGTACTCCGGGATACGATTGGACGAAACGAACTTGCTACGCTTCTAAGCAATCGTGAACAGCTCGGGGCAGAGATTCAGGAGACCCTCGACCGGAAGACCAGCCCCTGGGGAATTACCATCCTCTCCATAGAGTTCACGGAGATCCTGCTTCCGAAAGAGCTCGAAGACGCCTTAAGTCGTCGCGCGCAGGCTGAACGCGAGCGGCAGGCGCGGGTGATCCTGAGCTCCGCGGAAGAGGAGATCGCCGAACGTTTCGCGAAGGCAGGGGCGACCTATGAAGCGAACCCCAAGGCCTTCGAACTCAGAGCCATGAATCTTGTCTTCGACGGAATGAAGCAGAACAAGAACATGATACTCGTACCCACGCAGGCGGTCGAATCCATGGGCGGAACCCTTGGACTGGCCGCCCGCCGCGCTCACGACGCGGCTGAATCCACGGAGGATACACCATGATCACGACACAGGGCGTACACAAACACTACGTCGACGGAGAAACCGAGGTCCACGCGCTTCGCGGCATAGA
>SKKC01000071.1 GCA_007121695.1 Spirochaetales bacterium
AAGAACGTTGCTGCTCGCGTACACGGGCGAGCACTCCGGCCATTCAAGCCGGTCGACCTTGGATGGGTGATCCCGCTCGGAGGTACGAGCAGCGGAACCGTGTTCGGCTTTATACCGGTCGCGGGGCGATTCGGGTTGCGACTACATTATCTCATGTCCGGATTCAGGCATTTCTCGTTTCGGGCAGCCTTTGAGTTCTACAGGACAGCGTTTCATCTCGGTCGCTCGGTTGATTCACCGAGAGTATGCGGTGACAATGACACAGGAGGGGAAACGTAATGGCATCACATCAGACGTCGACACACGAAGCGTCCGGGTGGCCGGGAGCTGGAATCTGGCTCATGTCGCTCCGTCCCTTTTCTTTCACGGCATCGGTCATGCCAATGCTGCTTGCCCTCGTCCTGGTACAAGGGAGCGATATCACCTGGTGGGTGTTTATACCGTATTTTGTCGCAGGACTCCTGCTGCACGCGGGAACGAACGTTCTGAATGACTATTACGATTATGTAAACGGTGTAGATACCGAAGACGACATAGACCCGTCACATCTGCTTCCCCGGAAACTGGTAACTCCGCGATTCATGAAGATAAGCGGGCATATGTACTTTCTCACAGGCGTAATCGTCGGATCGCTGATTGGATTTGAACGGGGTGGGGTGTTTGTTGCGTTCGGGATTACCGGTGCCGTACTCGCGTATTTTTATACCGGTGCCCGCATCAGCCTCAAATATGTCGCGCTTGGCGATGTGCTGGTGTTTTTTCTCCTCGGGCCAGCTATGGTTGCGATGGGAACCTGGGCGCTGCGTGGTGATGTCCTTCCCGGGGATATCCTGATCAGTCTTCCCATGGCACTTTTCGTCGCGTCCATTCTTCACGCGAACAACCTGAGAGACATTCAGACCGACCGGGAGGCAGGGGTACGGACGCTTGCCGGCGTGTTCGGGCCGGTTTTTGCCCGGCATTTCATGACGTTTCTGCTGATGGCTCCCTTTGTCCTGCTTGGAGGCTTGATTGTCGCCGATGTGCTGCCGCTGTTTACACTGTTTTCTCTCCTGACTCTGGTGCCAGCGGCCCGGCTTCTTCAAAGTGTCTACGAAGCGGATGCACCGTCGAGCCTGGTCGATCTGACCATGCGTGCGGCGATGGTTCACATGCTGTTCAGTGTACTTTTTATTGCAGGCCTCTTTGTCCATGGCCTCACGGGTGCGGGATGATAACAGACGCACATTTCATAGAAGCGGTAGAGTCGCGAATGGCCTCGTTTCTCGCTGGTACGGAAGAACGGCTCGGATTTTCTACGGACAATGACGTCGTCTGGTACGTTCGCGAATACGTGAAGCGGAAGGGCAAGCGAATGAGGCCGACGCTGCTGTTACACGCGGCAGATACCGGGTCGGTTCCGTTTCCCTGTCTGGTAGACGTGGCCGCAGCCACCGAGCTGCTGCATGTCTTTGCGCTCATGCACGATGATCGTATCGACGATGACGAACGATTCACGCCCGCTTCAGGTGCACGGCCCTATCTGAAAACCTACAACAGTCTGCGTGTTCTCGGCGGAGACTATCTGTACATGTTGGGAATGGAGCTGCTCGAGCAGGCCGTACGCGACTACTCGCGCCCCCTCCAGATTGTATCGCTTATCCGAAAAATATCGCTCATTACAATTGCCGCGCAGTCAGATGACGTATCCTATCTATGCGCACCGGGCCTAGCTCCCGACGTGTCACGGCTGTATCATCTGTACGATCGAAAAACGGGATGGTACTCCTTCGTTGCTCCCTTGCAGATCGGCTGTCTTCTCTCGTTAGACCCGTCCCCCGGAACCGAAGATGAGCACGACAGCAGGCTCGAAGAGCTACGGAAGCTGGGTCTTCTCATGGGACGGAAATACCAGCTTTCGGACGATGAGCGCGACGTGAAAGTGGCTCTGGCAGCAGAGGGGGCGGAACAGTCAGATATCCCGCACTGGGAGTTCAATCTTCTTGGAACGTGGCTATCGGATGTGACTACAGATTTCGATCACAGTCTTCTTGTTCGGTCTGATACACGAACCGATTTGTTGCGATCGATCGATGCACATGCATTCACGGAGTGGTGTCGCGCTCGACACGGCACTCTTGAGTCCGAGATCGAGGCGTGTACCGCACATAACGTGATACCCGCGTATGTCTGATACGTTTTGATTGCCGCGAGTGAACCCGAAGGCGTATGTTTCTAACGTGAACAGGCAGAGAATCGTCTTTTTTGTAATCGTGGTACTCACGTTCTCTGCGATAACTGGCGTTGCGTTCGTTGCATTTCTGTGGATCGATGGTGGCGATGGAGCACCTACGAGACCTGTTCACGCGATTCCCGTCGACCCGAGTGCGCCGGGTTCCGGCGTGTTCGATGTCGTATCGGAAAACTCCCTTGCCCTGTTCATAATCGAAGAAGTCCTTCGCGGTGACGCAAACACGGTGGTCGGTCGTACGGATCAGATAGACGGTTCGCTTGCGATCGAGTTCCAGACGGGGCAGGTCGACATTGGTCCTGTCGAGATAAATCTTCGAAGCATACGAACTGACGACGAACTTCGAGACCGGACCATACGAAGTCGCATCCTGAACTCGAACCGGGACGAGTACGAGTTTGCGACCTTCCACCCCACAGAGGTGACAGGCACTCCCGACGGCGTAGCCGCCGGAGACACGCTCTCCCTTGCCATAACAGGTGATTTACGCATTCGAGGGGTGATCCGGGAAGTAACCTTCGCCATGGATCTGAACGTGCACACGTACGATCAGATACAGGGAATCGCGTATACCGAAATTTCCCGGGCCGATTTCGGAATTGTCGTTCCCTATGTCGGAGGAAACTCGATCGTTTCGCAGGTCAACGACACAGTCGAGCTTCGAATGGAGTTCGTGGCGCTTCGTCGCGA
>SKKC01000313.1 GCA_007121695.1 Spirochaetales bacterium
CGCGCGACCCGGACGCCATTCGCGTACTGCTCGAATTGTGTTCGCTCATCGATCGCAATCTTACGCACGGTTCACTCCACAGCATCGCCGATGCAATGAAGGAGTACGAGTACGCCCGGCCGGTAATCTGCCGCGCACTTGGGCTGACATCCGGGGACGACGCATCCGTGCTCTCCCCGCTCGACGAACTCGCGCAACAGGCGTCTTCGTCGGGCAATACTGATTCCATCCCCGACAGTCTCAGAACACCGTCAACACACGCGATACGCAACCTGACAGTACAGCTCGAGTCCCGCCTGGCAGAAACCGAAGACCCCGATCAGCAAATAGCGGCAACGACGCGTGCGCTGCAGGTACAGATCGCAGAACTCGCGGATATCGCCGTTCTGCTGCAACAGGGCCGCGACGCGGACGCAATGAAACATCTCCTGCGATTCACCGAGCTTGTCGAGAAGCTGATTCGCCTGGGCGCGTGGTCGAATGAGGACGGAAGCGAACTGAACACCTGTTTCGACGAACTCATACAGGCCTTTGAGGCGCAGGATACGGTACTGATTGGCGATCTGGTGGAATACGAAATTCTTCCCCGGGTCGAAGCGCTGCTACAGCCCGGCTCGGAAGGTACGCATACTGAATGATACTTCTTCAGACGAACGTTGATTTTTTCGTTGCTCCCGATCCGCGACAGGGGATTATCTTCGGTCTGATATTTCTCGGCCTGATCGTAATTGCCGTCGTCGGATCAAAGATTTCGGGAGCCGGTTCATCTGGCGGATCGTCGACCAGCAGCGCATCATTTCTCGAACGCGCATCCTTCAGGCGTCAGGCACGGAAAGCGGGCCTCAGTCGGCCTCAGGCGAAACTGCTCGACCGCATGGCGCAGAAGCATCCGACCGCCGATCGCATGCGCCTGCTGACGCGCATGCGATCGCTCGATCGTCTTATCGTACGGGCAATGGCCACCGCAGAAGCGGAAAGCACATCCGAGTACATTCGCGAACAGACCAAATTCGAGCTGCTCCAGATCAGATCCATTCTCGGACGAATGGACGGAGCGGGCAGCCCGGTCAAAAGCAGTCGCAAACTCCGTCCTGGAATCCCGGTGACCATACGAACGAGCGATAAACAGCAGTACGAGTCACGAGTCGTCGCGTCGAGCGATCAGTTGCTCGGACTCGAAGCACCCGGCCCGGAGCCAAAAGAGCACTACGGCTGGCCAAAAGGAGCACCACTCGTCATTCTTTTCGACGGTGGCGGCGATGGTCTGTTCGGCTTCAAGACAAAGGTTGCCGGTTACCGGACCCGTCGCGGCGCTTCGGTCATGTATGTCGATCACAGCGACACCATCTCGAGCGCCCAGAAACGCAAGTCGCCCCGCAAGGACTTCGGAAACCCCGCGTATTTTTTTCCCGTTCTCGTGGTGACAGAAGGGCGTGGTCGGAACAGAAAAAAACGCGCAGTCGTCGATTCCGCGAAACGACAGCTCGGTACGATACAGGATATTTCGGCAGGCGGATGCGGGCTTCGGGCCCGAACCTCCCTGGGTACCGGAACACTGATAAAGATCAGCTTTGAAGTCAGACAGGGGACGCCGGTAAACGTATTCGGAAAGGTGTTATCGGCAGAGCCGGGCTATCGCGGAACCCTGTTGCACGTGAAGTTCACGAAAGTCAGCCGCATGCACATGAACGAAATAATGGCCTACGTCTACGGTTACACCGATGAACGACAGGAACGCGTATACGGCTGACACGCTTGACCTGACGACCCAACTTGTCTACCGTCTTCAGAAAAGAACGCTCGAATGAAAACCATAACCCTCGATCAGATCGTACGAAAAGATATCCCCCTCGCCTACCGCCGAACGTATAACGCACAGGCTGTTCTGAACGGTCGTAACACCGGAGAATCCCGGTGCGCGATAGAGTTCGACATTGAGCACACGCCTCTTGGAACCAGAGAAATTAACGTCCGGTTCAATGACAGGCCATCCTACCCCCTGCTTCCTCTGCTGAAACAGCTGAAGGAACGGATCGCCGATCTTGACAGCGAAGGATCCCTGCCCTGACACGGACGTTCGTCGCTTCTACAGAGTCGGAAACTCACCAGGTCGCTTCCCGTCTCTTTCAGCTGCTTCGGGCTCCTGCGCGAATCGCGCTGCAGGGAGACCTTGGCGCAGGCAAGACGAGTTTTGCCCGTGGGTTTCTGTCGGCGGCCGGCTGGAATGGTCGTGTCCCGAGCCCCACGTTCAACATCCTCCACGAGTACCCGACCGACCCGCCGATATATCACGCGGATCTGTATCGCGTCTCGGATGACACGGAACTCGATGAACTGGACCTTCCGGGAATAATCTGCGACGGTATTCTGCTCGTTGAGTGGGCGGATCGTTTTCCGGACTTTCACGCCTCGTGCACGGTGCAGGTGTACATCAGCCTGGATCAGGAGAAATCCGAACACGCGCGCACGATACGAATACACACCGAAGACTGACACATGAGCATCCGAATTCTTGCATTTGATACCAGTGGCCCCCGACTCGATATAGCGCTTCTTTGCCACGGCGAGACGCATCGTTTTGCTCGTGACGTCGGACGCGGCCACGGTGAACGTCTTGGCGGAGAAGTACAACGGCTGCTTCTCGGGTGTGGAGTCACGGCACACGACCTCGATGCGATTATCGTTCCGGTCGGTCCGGGCAGTTTTACGGGTCTTCGCATCGCCATTTCGTTCGCCAAAGGGCTGCAGGCTGCCAGCGGAACACCAGTCTACGGCGCAGACACCCTCAGGGCAATGATACGCGCCCGTGCAGACAACCTGGAGGCGCCCTGTACGGTTCTTGCCCTGATCGACGGGAAGAAACAGCGATATTACGCAGCACTGGACCGGAAGACCGGA
>SKKC01000079.1 GCA_007121695.1 Spirochaetales bacterium
ACCCGCGAGGCAATGACATCGGTACACGACGCGCTCGGTGGAGTAAGCGCCGAGCGCATTCGCGACGAACTGCTGAAAAGCCTTTCGGCGGAACGCTCTTTTCCCGCCGTACAGCTTCTTCACGACACCGGCCTCCGCCCGCACGTGTTTCAGCTGTCGGGCATGCATAATGCGTCCTGCTACGCAGCGACGGATGCGATGCGACGTATCGACACCATCCCGGCGACCTCGCCGCTTCTGCGGCTTACCGCAGCCATTCTGCACAGCGGATGCGAAAAACCGCTCCACGAGGCAGAGCGGCTCGCACGGGCTTTAAAACTCAGTAACCGGGAACGAGAGGACATGCTGAGGCTGCTGCGTGTGGGACCGCTTGAATACGATACTGTTGCCCGGGACCGGGACGTGCGCTCGATTGTCTCGACGCTCGGCCCGTCTCTCGTGCACGACCTGTGCCTGCTCTCGGAAGCTGCCGGTACCGCCGAAGCAGCGCCACGCGCTGAGGTTCTCGAGCGCAGGTTTCAGGACGTTCTCGCCGAAAAGCCCCCGCTTCGTGTGGCAGACCTTGCGGTCGACGGCAGATCACTCATGAGGGATGCAGGGCTTTCGCCGGGTCCGGTAATCGGAACAGTACTCGCGCAGCTGCTCGACTACGTTCTCGAGGAACCTGCGAGGAACGAAGCTGAAATGCTTACGTTAAAGGCGCGCGAAATAGTTGCCCGCGGGACCGAACCCGGCGAGAAAACCTAACTGGAAGCTGTCGGGCGGTTGGACGACGAACGGCTGCGAGGCGTCTTTTTCCGGTTTTCCGGCTTTTTCCCGGTTCGCTCGAGCGCTTCGTATGCGAGCGCTGCCGCGGCCTGTTCGGCTTCTTTCTTGTTCTTTCCCTGTCCCGGGCCGTACGACTGGTCGCCGATACGAACCTCCATCCAGAACGTTTTGTCGTGATCTGGCCCGGTTCGTTTCTGCAGACTGTACTTGGGATAACTCTTGAAACGCTTCTGCACGAGCTCCTGTAAAAGCGTTTTGTAGTCTTTCCGGTGGCGGTTTTCAACAACCTTGTCTATTTCGGGTACGAGTAAGCGCAGAATGAATCGCTGTGAAGCCTTCCACCCCGAGTCGATGAAATACGCGCCTATTACGGCTTCGAGACAGTCGGCAAGCAGCGCCTTCTTGGTTCTTCCGCCGGAATACTCTTCGCCCTTGCCGATCAGAATATAGTTATCTACCCGTAGATCGCGGGCAATGTCGGCGAGACTGTCTTCACTGACTACAAATGACTTTATACGCGCAAGATCGCCTTCAAGCTTGTCGGGAAACTGAAGAAAAAGGTACTCGGCAACGACAAGGCCAAGGACGGAATCGCCGAGAAACTCGAGTTTCTCGTTATTCCCGATATCCAGTGCATTCTCGTTGGCGAATGACCTGTGAGAAAACGCCAGATTCAGAAGCTCCTGCTTCCTGAACTTAATTCCCGCGTGTTTCTCGAAAAGCTGCAGCTCTTTCCTCCGGTCTGATTCGACCGGAGGAGTACGAAGCGCGCGATGTTTCTGAAATCGCACGATGTTCGTGAGCTACTTCGTCTGGCTCTGGATGTAATCGAGCGCATCCTTTACCGTCTCGAACTCGTTTGCTTTCTCGTCCGGGATGGTAATGCCAAGCTCTTCCTCGATTGCATACACAAGCTCGTAGGTATCGAGGCTGTCAGCCCCGAGGTCCTGCCGGAACGAAGAATCGACGGTGATCTTGCCCTCGTCGATCTCCAGCTTGTCAGCAATCAGTTTCTTCATTTTTTCGAAAAGTTGTTCGTCCATATCCTATCCTCCTCGTGATTTCGATGTTTCTACCAGTATTTCTGCACACCAGCCAGGGGTCTGCAATCCACATGCAATTCGTATACGGGACCTAGTCGAGGTCCTGCGGCTCCATGACCTGCTTGCCCTTGTAGAACCCGCACTTCGGGCATACCCGGTGCGGAAGCTTCATGGCACCGCAGTTGGAGCACGTAACAAGGTTCGGCACCCGGAGCTTGCTGTTAATTGAATGCTTCCGGCGAGTGCGCGCCTTGGAAGCTTTATTCTTTGGTACTGCCATAGTTGATGTTTTCCTTTGTATGTCTCGGTTTGTGAATAATCAGACCCCAAAAGCTATCGTATGCCTTCGAGGCTGTCAAGAACCGCCCATCTTCGCGTGCAGCCGCTTTGCCACCGCCGGCGGGACCATGGTGGAGATGTCCCCACCGAGTCGTGAGAGTTCTTTTATCGCGGAGCTGCGCAGCACGAAAAACTGGGGGTCGGTCGGTACGAATATGGTCTCTACCTGCGGATTCAGCCCCTTGTTCACCATCGACAGCTCAAACTCATAGTTAAAGTCGGCAAGCGCCCGTACACCCCGCACCATAAGGCGGGCACCGACGCTCTCCGCGAAGCGCACGATCAATCCTGACCAGAGCCTGACCTCCACGTTTTCGTAGGGCTCGACCATTTCCTGCGCCATTTCCAGCCGCTCCTGCGCGTCGAAGGTATACGATTTGGCCGAGTTGTCAGCAACGACAACATAGACCTTGTCGTAGATGGTCGAGATCCGGTCAATAATGTTCAGGTGTCCATTCGTCGGGGGGTCAAAACTTCCCGGAAACAATACGGTTAGCATGGTTGGAGAGTGTAGACCGATACTATTCCACGTGGAAAGTATCAGAACCCTCGTTCCTGCGGTTCAAGCCGTCTGAGTCCGACGCAGACGATTCGGGCACATCGGTATAGGCGAGACGCTGTGACAGATCGGTGGCGAGCACACGAACCGCTTCCGACACATAGGTATCGTCCTGAATGAGAGATTTCAGTATTCGCAAACGTTCGATGTCAGTGTTCCGAGCTGCCCGTGGCATGCAAAGACCCCTAC
>SKKC01000002.1 GCA_007121695.1 Spirochaetales bacterium
CAGCAGGAGAACCCGAGCTCCCTGCTCTGGTGGATGAAGCGACTTCTGGCGACGCGAAAACGATATCGTGCATTCAGCCGCGGAAAACTCACCTTTGTGCCTTCAAACAACACACACGTTCTCAGCTATCTCCGGTCGTCCGACGAGGAAACAATTCTCTGCGTCGTGAACCTCTCGCGCCACGTGCAGATGGTCGATCTGGATCTGCGCGAGCATGTCGGGTCGCAGCTTCGGGAGGTATTCGGTCAGAACGAGTTCAACCGCATCCCTGACGAAGACTTTGTGCTGACCATAGGCGGTTACGACTACTTCTGGTTCGAACTCGTCCCGCCGGTGGACCACCGCGGCTCGGCGACCGATGCAGATACTGTTCTGAGCATCGGAAAGGGCGACTGGAAGCGCATGAGTCAGCGCCTGAAAGACGAACTGGGAAGCTCGGTGCTTCCCACTTACGTACAGACATGCAGATGGTTTCGAAGCAAAAGCAGGAAGGTCCGGCGAACGCGCATCAGTGACCACATGACGCTCGGTGACCACCGACTGTGCATTCTTACCTACGAGTATGCGGACCGCGATGCAGAGCACTACCAGATTCCGCTTGCCATTGCCGTGGAAGACGAAGCAGAAGAGCTTTCCGGTCAGTCGCCGGAGGCAATAATCAGCTCGGTCAGCTTTGGGGGCATCGACGGCTACCTCTACGACGCAACGTTTTCGGCAGACTTTCGCAACGCCCTGCTCGAACTGTTGCTGCGGAAACGGAAACTCAGGAGCACGTCTGGCGAACTCGCCGGTATTACACAGACGAGAAGCCGATCCCCGGAGGACAGCCTGTACGAAAGCAAGGTACTCGGCGTCGAGCAGTCGAATACATCCATCATCTATGGGAACAGTCTTTTCCTGAAACTCTACCGGAAACTCGAACCCGGAGAAAATCCCGACGTTGAACTGATCCGCAAGCTCAGCGCCCCGGGGAAGGCAGATGGTCTGGTTCCCGCCTACCGCGGTCACCTCGCCTACCAGTGGAGCGGGAAACAGGGTGGCACCTCGGCGGCTGGCCTCATGGTCGACCTCGTTGCAAATGAGGGCGATGCCTGGGCCTTCACGCGCGGTGCAGTCGACCGCTACCTCGAGACCATGCTCAGCTCGTCGGTCACCCCCGAGCAGGCCGCGCCGAAACAGAAAAGTATTTTCGACTCGGTTGACGGCCAGTTACACCACCCCTTCATTGACGCGATCGACGGATACTTTCTGGAGATGATCCGCACCCTCGGACGCCGGACGGCGGAGCTGCACCTGGCGCTCGGAAATCTCGGGACCGACGAACAGTCAGCCCCGGAGGCGTTCAGCCTGCTGTATCAACGCGGCATGTATCAGAGCTCGCGCGCGCTGCTGAAACAGGTGCTTCAGCGAGTAAAAAAGGCCGTAAAAAAGATTGATGATGCATCAGCAGCGCACCTCGAGTTCATCCTTGCCCAGGAAGATGCAATTGTCGACCGCCTCGGTCGCATCCGGGACCACAAGATACAGGCGCAAAAGACCCGTATCCATGGCGACTATCACCTCGGGCAGGTGCTGTTCACCGGCCGCGACTTCGTCATTATCGACATGGAGGGCGAGCCGGCACGACCCATCTCGGAACGCCGCCTCAAGTTTTCACCGTTTCGCGATGTCGCCGGCATGCTGCGAAGTTTTCACTACGCGATCTGGTCCGGCTATCTCGGCAACAGCGGTCTGACCGAGCAGGAGGATCTGCACCAGTGGATAGAGCCGTGGTTTCTTGCCACGTCGAGCGTGTTTCTCCAGTCGTACTTCGAATCGGTCGGCGACTCGGACCTGATACCTCACGACGAACACGACCGCCGGGTGCTTCTGGAACTCTTCCTGCTCGAGAAGGCGATTTACGAGCTGGGCTACGAACTGGACAATCGACCTGACTGGCTGCGGATACCGCTTGAGGGTATACGCTACATTATCCGATAGGCAGGCAGAACGGAGCGCGCATGAGTACAGGAACACGATTTCGGGTATGGGCACCCGACAAGGGGTCGGTCGCGGTGCGGATTGTATCCCCGCGCGAGGCAATCGTGCCCATGACGCGGGATGCACAGGGATACTGGACGGTCACGATTGCAGACGTTCTTCCGGGCGCGGAGTACTTCTTCCGGCTCGACGACACGCTGGACCGGCCCGACCCCCGGAGCCTCCTGCAGCAGCGAGGCGTCCATGGTCCGTCGACCGTGGTAGACACGAGTCTTCTGGAGCCGGACGACACCCGTTATCGACCGAAGGCCTTCGAGGATCAGGTTCTGTACGAGCTTCACGTTGGCACCTTTACTGAAAACGGAACCCTGGAAGCCGCTGCCGAACGCCTCGATTATCTGGCCGATCTCGGAATTACGGCGGTCGAACTCATGCCGCTTGCGCATTTCCCGGGAACGCGCAACTGGGGCTACGACGGCGTGTATCCGTTCGCGGTACACGCTGCCTACGGCGGACCGGCAGGGCTTTCGATCTTCGTAGCCCAGGCTCACGCTCGCGGGATCGCCGTAATTCTCGACGTGGTATACAACCACCTTGGCCCGGAAGGAAACTATCTGCACGACTTCGGGCCGTACTTCTCTTCCCGCTACAGTACGCCCTGGGGAGAAGCGCTGAACTTTGACGGGCCGCACAGCGATGAAGTCCGCCAGTTCTTCCTCGATAACGTCAGACAGTGGTTCGAGGTATTCCATATCGACGGGCTCAGGCTCGACGCGGTTCACGCGATGTTCGACACGAGTGCGCGGCCCATACTCGCTGAACTGAGCGAACTTGCTGAACACATCAGTCTCAAGACCGGTCGCGAGCGGTTTCTTATCGCAGAATCGCTCATGAACGACAGTCG
>SKKC01000026.1 GCA_007121695.1 Spirochaetales bacterium
CATTCACGGTCTCCTAGAAATTGGTGCCCTGACGGTTGATAAGCTCTTCGTCCCGCTCTGTCAGCGGCACCTGCTTACCCTTGCCATCGTATATCGAGATATCTAATGCAAGGCCTCGCAGCTCCTGCACCAATACGTTAAAACTCTCGGGAACGCCGGCTGCAGTCGACGGCTCACCCTTTACGATGCTCTCGTAAATTTTCGCGCGACCATTCATGTCGTCGCTCTTGATCGTCAGGAGCTCCTGTAGCGTGTTGGCAGCACCGTAGGCCTCCAGCGCCCACACTTCCATTTCTCCAAGTCGCTGACCGCCGAACTGAGCCTTTCCGCCGAGTGGCTGTTGCGTAACCAGCGAGTAGGGTCCGGTTGAACGGGCATGCATCTTGTCGTCGACGAGATGGTGCAGCTTCAGCACGTACATGATCCCCACCATGACCGGGTTCTCGAATGGTTCACCAGTCGCCCCGTCATGAAGCACAACCTTGGACGAAGCCTCAAGGCCCGCAGCTTTGAGCTTCTCTGCAACCTGCTCGTTTGTCGCGCTCTCGAATACTGGAGTCGAGTACCATTCGTCGAGAATGTGGGCGGCCATACCGAGCTCGGTCTCCAGAATCTGACCGAGGTTCATGCGGCTTGGAACACCAAGAGGATTCAGGCACAGGTCAAGCGGTGTGCCATCTTCCATGTACGGCATGTCTTCTTCCGGAAGTACCCGGGCAATAACACCCTTGTTTCCGTGCCGACCAGCCATCTTGTCGCCCTCCTGCAGCTTGCGCTTTGTCGCGACGAGAACCTTGACAACTTCGTCTACGCCGGGAGGAAGATCGTCTCCGTCGCTGCGGCGAAGCCGCTGCACGTCTATAACCGTGCCGTCAACACCGTGCGGTATCCGAAGACTCGTGTCGCGCACCTCTTTCGCTTTTTCACCGAATATCGAGTTCAGGAGCTTGAACTCCGGAGTTGTCTCGGTTTCGCTCTTCGGCGTTACCTTACCGACCAGAATGTACCCTGAACCAACCTTTGCACCGACGCGTACAATACCTTCCTCGTCGAGCTGATCGAGCGCTTTCTCGCTCGTGTTCGGGATGTCACGAGTCAGTTTTTCCGGACCAAGCTTTGTTTCCCGGACGTCAATCGTAAACTCTTTTATATGAACACTGGTGAACACGTCCTGTTTCACCACCCGTTCGCTGATGAGAATCGCGTCTTCGAAGTTATATCCGTTCCAGGGGACGAAGCCCACGAGGATATTTCGACCGAGCGCAAGCTCTCCCTTGAACGTAGCAGGACCATCAGCAACAACGTCGCCCACCTTCAGTTTCTGCCCCTTCGAGACAACAGGCTTCTGGTTGTAGCACGTATCCTGATTGGTGCGCTGATACTTGATCATCCAGTATTCATCGCGGTCGTCCTTGTTCTTCGCATCGTCCGGCTTAACGACCACCTTTGTGGCCGACACATACTCGACCGTACCGGCACGACGTGCCTTCTGAAGCACGCCTGAATCGTAGGCAGTCTTGCTTTCCATCCCGGTTCCGACTCTGGGAGGCTCCGGAAAGACCAGCGGCACAGCCTGACGCTGCATGTTACTTCCCATAAGCGCCCGGTTTGCATCGTCATGCTCGAGAAAGGGAATAAGCGACGCGCTGACTGAAATGATCTGCTTCGGCGAAACGTCCATGTAATCGATATCCGACGGTGGCTTGGTGGTGTAATCTCCGTTTCGCCGAACAGATATCATTTCGGTCTGGAATGCCCCCTTGTCATCGATGGGCGCGTTCGCCTGGGCGATAAAGTACTTCTCTTCGTCCATCGCGGACAGATACTCGATTTCACGCGAGGCCACACCGTCTTTCACCTTCCGGTACGGTGTTTCGAGAAAGCCATAGTCGTTTACACGGGTATAGTTCGCGAGACTCACGATAAGACCGATATTCGGACCTTCAGGAGTTTCTATCGGGCACATACGGCCGTAGTGCGTATAGTGAACGTCACGCACTTCGAAACCGGCACGATCCCGGCTTAACCCGCCGGGCCCGAGCGCGTTCAACCGCCGTTTATGCGTCAACTCGCTCAGCGGGTTAACCTGATCCATAAACTGACTGAGCTGTGATGATCCAAAGAACTCTTTTATGGCCGCGACCACAGGCTTGATCGAAATGAGATCCTGCGGCTTGATCGTATCGGTCTCCTTGAGACTCATACGTTCCTTGGCAATTCGCTCCATGCGGCTGAAGGCGGTCTTCAGCGAATTGGCAAGAAGCTCCCCGACACTCCTGACACGCCGGTTCCCCAGGTGGTCAATGTCGTCGACGTTTGACTCGCCAATGTAAACCTTAATGAGGAAACGCATCGTGTTCACGATGTCGTCCTTGGTCAGGACATGCTCTTCGAGCCCCTTCTCGTAGTCGAATTTCTTGTTGAGCTTATATCGGCCCACCCGTCCGAGATCGTACCGGCGGGAGGTAAAAAACATCGAATTAAAGTCTTTTTCGGCACTCTCAAGGGTAATCGGCTCGCCAGGCATAATGACCGCGTACACGGCAGTCAGAGCATCTTCCTTTGTCGGTTCGTCAAGCCCGGCGTCATCCCGGGTAAACTTGCTTTCTTCGCGTTCAAAACAGTTCAGGAGAATCTGGGAGTGAAGACTGTCGGGATGCGCGGCATCAATTACCTCGACTTCCGAAACGTTACTGTGAATGAGTTCGTCGACATCGTGCGGATGAATCTTGTCGCCGGCCCGATAGAGCTTTCGATCCGCGCCGTCTTCGTCCTTGATCCAGACTGCCCGAGCAAACACTTCGCCTACGAGCGCTTCCTTGCGCTCCTGACTTTCACCGACCGTTCGGGTGACACGCTGGTAGAACAGATCGATGATCTTTTCCCGGGTGTCATACCCGAGCGCTCGCAGAAAAAGCGTTCCCAGGATGCGCTTTTTCCTGTCGACCTTCGCGTAAATGAGCTCTTTTTTCTGATCGATTTCGAACTCGAGCCATGACCCGCGATACGGAATAATGCGCGAACTGTACACTCCCTTTTCGTGGCTGAAAATAACGCCAGGTGAGCGATGTATCTGGCTGACCACGACTCGTTCGGCACCGTTAATGATGAACGTACCGCGGTCCGTCATGAGCGGCAGGTCGCCCATGTAAATGTCTTTCTGGCGTATTTCACCAGTTTCATTAAACATGAGATTTATGCGCGCTTTGATAGGAACGGCGTAGGTGTGCCCTTTCAGCTTGCACTCCTGTTCCGTCAGTTTGATGTTCTCTTCGTCGAGGGTGTAGTGATCGTACTCGAGCCGCATGTCCCCGGCCTGACTCTCGATAGGGAAAATAGTCTGAAAGACCTCTTCGAGACCCTGCTCCAATACCGGTTCACCCGCGAGCATGCGCTTTCGCTGCAAAAAGCGCTCGTAACTTGCGGACTGCACATCGACAAGATCTGGAAGTTCCATGACAATATCTTTCGCAGTCCCGACCTGTGTGCGGGTGATCGAATTTCGACGATCAAACATATGGTACCCTCCCGGGATTCAATACCGTGGTAAAAGAAACAGAAACCGTAACACACAGGAACCCCATTTCGCGCATTGAATAATCAATGCGCGATGGGGAACCGTAGCGATACGGTGAGAAAACGAAGCTACAAGCTGTGTGTAAAACGGTCTTACTGGACCTCAACAACGCCGCCGGCTGCCTCAAGCTTCTCCTTGAGCGATGCCGCCTCTGCCTTGTCGACCCCTTCCTTGACTGCCTTGCCGCCGGCTTCAACGAGCTCCTTCGCCTCCTTGAGACCAAGCCCGGTAATCGCTCGGACTTCCTTGATGACGGGAATCTTCTGCCCGTCAGCAACGCCCTTGAGAATAACGTTGAACTCAGTCTGCTCCTCAGCATCTGCCCCGCCTGCGTCCGCCGCGCCAGCTCCTGCTGCCGCGACTGCAACCGGTGCTGCCGCTGTAACGCCAAACTTTTCTTCCATTGCTGAAACGAGCTCGCTAACCTCAAGCACGGTCATGTTCGCAATGGCCTCCAGAATGTCTTCTTTCGTCGGTGCTGCCATATTACCTTCTCCTTATATTGTACCGGCGATAGCAGACAACCCACTGAAGACTAACGCCGGTGATTTTCATGTGTTACGAAAGAACTGATATGAATCAGCCCTCAGATTCCTTCTTTTCCTTTACCGCCTGAAGCGTACGTACAAGCTTCTGCGGAATTGCATTCAACACAAACACCAGATTCTGCGCGGTACCATTCATGGCACTCATGAGCTTCGCGAGCAGCTCTTCCCGTGTCGGAAGCCTGCTGTACGCCTCGATCTGCTCGAGCGAGAATACCGAACCGCTGATCAGACCGCCTTTCAGCTCGACAGGCATTTCCTTCGCGAAATCGATGAGCTTCTTGACCACAGGACCCGACTCTCCACGAGCCAGAGCCACAGCCGTCGGACCGGTAAGCAACTCGGAAACGTCCGGATACTCGAGATCCTGAAACGCAATTCGCGCGGTACGGTTTTTCAGCACACGGAAGTCCGCATCCTGCTCTCGCAGCGCGCCTCGGATCTGTGTGATCTGTTCAACCGTCAGCCCACGATAGTTCGTGAACACGTAGTCATTGACCCCCGAGAAACGCTCTTTAACGGCCTGAACTGCAGCCTGCTTTTCTCCGGTAACCTTCGTCGTATATCCTTCAGGCATAATTACGCTCCTGCATCCGTGCTTGATGCTAACTTGACTCCAGGACCCATGGTCGAGCTGATAGCTATGGAGTTCACAAAGTCGCCCTTCGTGTCTGCCGGACGCCGCTTCACAACTTCGCCAATAACGGCTTTTATGTTCTCGCGAATCTTGTCGGACTCCATGCTTACCTTACCGACCGCAAGATGGATAACGCCGGTTTTGTCGCTCCTGAACTCGACACGCCCTTTGTTCAGCTCCGCAATCGCTTCCTTGATGTCGAAGGTAACGGTCTGCGTCTTCGGGTTGGGCATGAGGCCCCGACGACCCAGAATGGGCCCGAGCCGTCCAACGTCTTTCATCATGTCCGGAGTGGCCACCGCAACGTCAAAATCCATCCAGCCGCCCCTGATCTTCTCGATCAGCTCCGCCTCGCCAACATGCGTGGCCCCGGCAGCTTTCGCCTCTTCGGCTTTCTCGCCCTTGGCGAACACAAGAATCTTCTTGTCTCCCCGAAACTGATGCGGAAGCACAAGCGTGTCGCGCACCGTCGAGCTTTTCTTCAGATTCAGATTCATGGAAAGCTCGATTGTCTCGTCGAACTTCGCTTTCGAGAGCTGCTTCACAAGCTCGACCGCTTCGGAGGTACCGTACAGACGGGTTCTGTCGACGGCTTTCACAGCCTCAAGGTATCGTTTTCCCCGCTTCATGATGCTGCCTCCACGTTTACGCCCATGCTGCGAGCCGTCCCGGCCACGATGGTCATGGCGGCGTCTATGTCGTTCGCATTCAGGTCAGGCAGTTTTGTTTCAGCGATCTCCCTGAGCTTGTCGCGCGAAAGGGTAGCAACCTTTTTCTTGTTCGGTTCGCCCGACCCCTTGTCGATGCCGACCGCGCGCCGTATCAACACGGCTGCTGGCGGTGTCTTTGTGATAAACGAAAAACTGCGGTCCTGATATACCGTAATTACGACCGGAACGATAAGCCCGGGCTCGAGGTTTTTCGTTGCATCGTTAAACTGCTGCACGAACTGCGGGGCGCTTACCCCGTGAGGCCCCAGCGCCGGACCGACAGGCGGTGCAGGAGTCGCCTTACCGGCGGGTACCTGCAACTTGATTAGTGCGCTGACCTTTTTTTTGGCCATGCTTTTCTCCTTCGTGTGGTGCATGCGCGAGCCGATGACTCAACGGGCCAGACTCGCTCCCATACGTTCCAGACCAGGCCCGTGCCTGATCATCCGACAAATATACGCTCTGCGCGGCAACAAGGGGTCGCGCCAGCGGTGAACTACACTTTCTCTACCTGAAGAAAATCGACTTCCACCGGGGTCGAGCGACCGAAAATTCCGACCGTTACCCGCAGCTTGCCTTTCTCCAGATTAACTTCCTCGACGGTTCCGGTGAATGAATCGAACGGCCCTTCGATTATCCGCACGCTTTCACCGACCACGAAGCTGTCCTTGGGCTTCATTCCCTTGTCGCCCTCGATCTCCCCGCTCTTCTGCAGAATTCTCCGCGCTTCTTCCTGGGAAATCGGGTGCGGCTTTCCGCTTGCGGAAGAACCGACAAATCCGGTCACACCCTGAATTTTCTTTATCCGGGAACACACCGACTTCCAGCCAAGGTCGGGAAGATCCATCTCCAGGAGGATGTAGCCGGGGAGAAACTTCTTGTTACTGACCTTTCGTTTCCCGTCCTTGACCTCTACAACTTCCTCCGACGGAACCTTCACGTCGAGAAGACTCTCACCGAGCTCGCCATCGTCATTGAGAATTCGCAGTGTTTTTTCGATCTTGTTTTCATACCCGGAATACGTATGAAGAACGTACCATGCTTTCGCCATTATTCGCTGCCTGTACTCGTCTGCGAGTGAGTCGGTCGAAGATCTACCCCGAAGCGGAGAAGATTAACTAAAATAAAAAGAGGATGGCCTGTGTAAAAATTACGTCGAGCGCGCCAAGCGCGAGCCCGAACAACACGAGGCTGACAAGCACAACCTGGGTCGAGCTGATAACCTGCTCTCGCGATGGCCACACAACCCGGCGGAGTTCCGCATAACTGTCCTTGAAAAACTGGACGATCCGTTTCATTTCACATCCCCTTACTGTAGGAACAGGCCAGGTAGGATTCGAACCTACAACATTCGGTTTTGGAGACCGACGCTCTACCAATTGGAGCTACTGGCCTTCGCGACGGAACTGCCCCATGAGCAGACTCGTCCCACTATATAGTGGGGCTGCAATGGGGTCAATACGAGCCTCCAATCGGACTTGAACCGATGACCCCCACCTTACCATGGTGGTGCTCTACCGACTGAGCTATAGAGGCGTCCAAAGTGTCCAAGGAAATTAGCAACAGAATACCACACGTGTCAAGACACCGCGTTGACACGGAAACATGAGTTATGGCTAGTTGCGCACAACCTCAACGCAGACCGGAGACCGGCACATGACCACTGACGCACATGAACTGACAGAAAACCATATTCAGCGTCTCGAACAGGAGTTTCTCGGCAGCGCGGAGAACAGAGTGGCAATGAACGCAGTGACTACCTCTGGCTATCTCGCTGCCGCAACAAACCGGAACGCTGCGCTCCGGCATCAACATACCTTCAGCCACCTGGTGCGAACGCCAACTGTGACAAACCAGAAGCAGAGTGGTCGATGCTGGCTTTTTGCCGGACTGAATCTGCTTCGCCTGAATGTCAGGGAAAGTCTGGGACTCGAACAGTTCGAGTTGTCGCAGAACTATCTCACCTTTTACGACAAGCTGGAGAAAGCCAATTACTTTCTCCTGAACATCTGCCGGACCCGAGACGAGCCGGTGGACGGGCGTCTGGTGTCCTGGCTGTTGGCCGATCCGGTTCCTGATGCCGGGCAGTGGGATATGTTCACGGGCCTGGTGGAAAAATACGGTATCGTTCCCCGGGACGTAATGCCGGAGACCTGGCACTCAGGTCGCACCCGCAGCATGAACGAACTCCTTTCGGAACGGCTTCGATATGCCGCCGCGCAGCTGCTGGAGCGTACCTCGGGCAATGATTCCGTAGTAATCGGGGATGCCCTTGCAGACGTATACCGTCTGCTCGCAATACACCTGGGCACTCCGCCGCGGAAGTTTCTGTGGGAATGGCGAAATACAAAGGGAGAGTTCTTTCGCGACGGCATCGTCACACCCAGGGAGTTTCTACAGCGGCACTGCACGCACGACCTTCGCGAGTATATATGTCTTATACATGCACCGTCGCCCGACAAGCCCTTCGACACGGCATATACCGTGGAGTATCTCGGGAACATGGCAGGTGGTCGTCCGGTCATCTATGTCAATCAGAACATCGAAGTGCTGAAACAGGCCGCCATCGACAGCATTGTATCCGGTGAACCGGTCTGGTTCGGGTGCGACGTCGGAAAATCGATACACCGGGAACTCGGCATCCTGGACACAGAGCTCTTTGACGAGCCGTTTCGCGCTACAGGCCGGGACACCTTCAGCAAATCCCAAAGACTTACGTATGGTCACGGGAAGATGACCCACGCGATGCTGCTCACCGGAGTCGACCTCGACGAAAACGGGCGCCCGATACAATGGCGTGTGGAAAACAGCTGGGGCGATAAGGGAGGCGACAAGGGATACCTGCGCATGAGCGACGCGTGGTTCACCGAACACGTCTACGAGATAACCGTGAACAAGCGCGTACTCGAACCCGAAATCTGCGAGATTGCGCAGCAGGAACCGGTGGTGCTGCCCCCGTGGGACCCCATGGGTGCGCTTGCGTAAAGATTGCTCAGACAGACCCGTTCATGAAGCGCACGAGGCGATCGACTTTTTCCCGATACGCCGCCATGTCACACTTCCGTTTCAGTCCGGCGGGAACCATGATCCTCACCTTTCCGAAAATGTCACGCTCTGTCCATGGTCGATCGTGCAGGCCGAAAATCCAGGCGCAGTTCGCGTAACTGGCGGGGTTTCGGCCGTCCAGAAAGTACCTGTTGTTCATGTAAAGAACCCGTCTGAAGGCTTCCTCAGGTGTCGGCGACCAGCGAATCACCTGCTTTCCCCAGTACATGCGCATGTAGTTGTGCATGTACCCGGTTTCGCGCATCTCGGTGTTGGCAGCATTCCAGTACTCGTCGTCGGTCTTCGAAGCTTCGAGCTCTTCGAGACTGTACAGCGGCGTTCTCTCATCGTGCGCGTGGGCTGAAAGCGTCTGACGGGCCCAGTCCGGCAGGGCCGCGTACGAGTCGTACTCGGGCTCGTAAAAACAGTAGTTATAGGCAAGCTCACGACGAACAAGTAACTCCTCGAAAAAATCCTCGTACTGCTCCCGCACCTCCGGGCCATAGCTGTCCAGATGCTTTTTCGCCTCTAGAATCAGGCGCACCGCGGATACCTGGCCAAACTGAAGATGCATGCTCATGCCACTCGAATCATCGGTATGCGGCTGATTCCTGTTGTCGCTGTAGTAGACAAGACGATCGTCGAGGAATGCCTCGAAGCGGGACCGTGCATGGTCGGGTCCCCCGGGATAAAGCCGGGTGACCGCGTGCACGGTCCTGTCTACCGGGAGCGTCTCGACAAGACGATCAAGATCCTGCAGATCGGACTCGGTATGGAATGCGTCAGGTGGTGCTTCGCGACGCTCGAGTCCTGTGTCGGCCTGAAGCCGTACCCCGTCACCGGGCCACCGGACGGCGACCCGCACATTCAGCGGCTCGGTGAGAAACTCGTCTACCGTCCGGTGCAACTTCGGGCGTATTGTACGAGCGGCAAACTCACGCTTGTCTGAGGCCCGTCGCACGGGCACAACGAGTTCGGAGTCCACCTCGTACACCGGACACCCCGCATCCATAGCGAACCTCGCTCGCCATTCACGCGTATGCCTGAGATACGCACCGTCGGTAACGGCGATCGCTGCTTCGCCGGCATACGCAGCAGCGACCTCAGGAGGACTGCCACGGCGCAGCCTGAACCCCAGGCCCTTTTCGGTAAGCCGTGCGGCGGTTTGTGCAAGCCCTTCTAACATGAAGCGGTAATGTCGGATGTTCGCCCCGGGGTAATCGGCCATGAGACCGAACACGACCAGGACCGGCAAACCCAGATCGTTTGCCCACTCGACCGCACAATCGAGCGCCGGATTGTCCGAAGGGCGCTGCGCCGCCTGCATCCAGTACAGAACGTAGCGCGCGTCACGGCGAGGAGGGCCGTCTGCATGCGTCACAATGCGGTCAGGATGCACCCGCATGTCAGATGACAAAGCGTCCATCGCGCATGACGGGGAAGCTTCCTCCGTCGAAGGTGCTTGCATCCACGTTCATGTCCTGGCTGCCGATCATGAAGTCTGTATGCAGGGTCGACTGATTCGCACCAAGCTTCTCGTACTCGTCCGGAGAAAGATCCACGCCTCCGTCCACGCAGGTCGGATAGCTCGAACCGAGCGCCATGTGGCAGGCTGCGTTTTCATCGTAGAGAATGTTGTAGAAGACCGTGTTGGACTCGAAGACCGGACTCCCCGCGTCGACCAGAGCAATTTCACCCAGATAGCTCGCATTCGGGTCGATCTCGAAATATTTCTCGAGAGTATCTGCTCCCTGTTCCGCCCCGAAGGACTCGACACGGCCGTCCACAAACTCGAACCAGGCACCCGTTACGATCCGACCCAGAACCATGACAGGGCGTGTCACACGCGCACGCCCGTGCGTGCCGAGTTTTCGCGGCGTTGTAAAGACCTCTTCGGTCGGGACGTTCGGCAGAAAGGGCCTCCCGGAGGGCTTCCGTGCTCCTCCGCCAACCCAGATACTCTGCTCGAGCAGGCCGACGGTCAGATCCGTGTCTGCAGTTCTGAAGTGAAGTTCACGCACCTTTCGGCCAGTGAGCAGTCGAGCCCGTTCCTGCAGCAGCGCTGCATGCTCTTTCCACGCCGTCCCCGGCCGCTCGGAATCCAGACGAAGAATGGGAACCATGACGTTCCAGAGCTTCTCCACCGGGTCCGCACCCGCGTCGGCCCCGAACACCTTCCGCGCCCAGCCCTCGGTCGGCACTGCAGCCACGCACCATGCGAACCGATCGCTTTGAAGCGCCTCCCGAAAGGGTTTCAGCGTTTCCGCCTGGGCCTTTCCCACGATCGCGTTTCTCCCGGTATCAATCGTTTCCAGCAAATCGGGGAACTCAGGACCAACGAGCGACAGGAGGCACCAGCTTCCGTCGGTGAAGCTCATGTAC
>SKKC01000036.1 GCA_007121695.1 Spirochaetales bacterium
CCCGTGAGCGAATCGCCGCGGTCACCGCCCGCTCGCACACCATATCGCCGTATGCGTACTCCTCTTCACGGTTCGAGCCTGTTTCAAGCGGTGCGACGGTATCGGAGTCGGCACCTCCACGCGCGCGCGGAATGGGGGCCGAATGCGTGTGTGTGGCATGGACGACAACCTGTGCTACAGGAACTCCGAGCGTCCCGGCGACGCGGGATCGCAGCATGGCAGCGTAGTCGTTCAGCACCACGCAGATATCGATACTCAGCAGGACAACGGAACAGTTCGTTGTATCATCATCATCTTCCAGATAGAGACACCGGATATACAGGTCGTCGAGCACGCCCGCGTTTCCGCGCATTCCCGCCTGGTTGCGAAAGTCGTAACCCGCGAGGCTCAAGGTTCTCGAATCGGGGGTTATGGGTTCGCGTGCGAATCCGGCGTTCAGCATGTGAAGGCTCGATTATCCGGCCAACTGGCCAAGCGACCGCAGTACCGCGTACTCGATAGATGGGACGTAGGGCTCCCATGCGCGCTCCCCGTAGCCGCCGGCCATGAGCCACGCCTGCGGTATGCCACGGTCGTGGAGAAAATCGAAGGTCAGCCTGTCGCGTTCGGTCAGCTGCTCGATGGTCAGCCGCAAGCCCTGGGTCGATGGGAGCCCGTCGTGCTCGTAGGGGTCGACCCCGCCGACAACGTAGGCAATGTCCGGCCGGGAATGTGTGCCGAGTGCGGCGAGTCCTGTCTCGAGCCTTGAGAGATACTCGCCTTCTTCGCCTGTCGCAATGGGAATGTCGTAGTCACTCGGCGTAAAGCTCGGGTGGGGTTGCCCGTCGGCTCCTGTCGGCGGCAGATCGAGCGGCCACCCCGAGGCCATGTGAATGCTCAGGGTCTGAATGCTGTCGTCGCCTGCGGCAAGCGCCGCGGTCCCGTCGCCCTTGTGCGCGTCTATATCGATGACCCACGCAGTCCTGACGGCGTGTTCGGCCTGCAGCTTCCGGATTGCCACGACAATGTCGTTCACCACACAGAAGCCGTGACCGAAGGCAGCATGCCCGTGGTGCGCACCTCCCCCGAGGTGGTAACAGAACTTTCCCGTGTTCGAGAGCGCTTCGACTCCCGCCTGGTAGCTTCGTGCAGTCCACTGCAGGACCGTCGCGAGCAGATCCGTCATGGGCCGCGTGGCCGTCTCCGGGGCGTATCGGTGGGGGCGACCTTCGTCGTCTATGAGTTCGAAGGCCTCGAGCATGACCTGTTCGAGCCCGTCTCCGTAGAGCCGTTCGACGAACCCGGGGCTGTGGGCGCGAAGAATGTCCTCACGCGTGAGTTCGACGGGGGGCGGTTCTATAGCCCAACGGTCGCGGGACAGGCCCCGCTTCGCAAGTCGCCCGGCAAGCTCCGAGAACACGCGCGCGGACCGGTCCGGCGCAACCGGAATCAGAATGCCGTAGTCCTGCAGGGAAATATGGGAGTCGGGATCGTAGAGTACCATGGGCCACACTGTAGTTGACCTGCTGCTTCGCGACAAGCGTACTGTCCGCCACCCTGGTGTCAGCTATCCCCTGCACCATCTCCGACGGTATCGATCAGCATAACCGGGACGGCGGCGTGTTCTATGACCGTGTCAATGAACGCACTGTCTGCGCGCGTACCATCGGCTTTCCTGCCCTTCCTTCCAATGTACACGCAGTCGGGGGCTAGTTCGGCTACTTCCTGCAGGACCACCTCCGATGCAGCACCCTGACGCACGATAATTTCGGTGTCTACGTCACGGGCATAGGCCAGTTCTTCCTGAAACGGAATGTTGGCGGGAGGGTTCTGCGTTTCAGTGCTGATGTGCAAAATCGTCACCATTCCGTCGACGCTTCTGGCGGTTCGCGTTGCATGTTCAAGTGCCGCCCGGGACTCCGGATGTTCGTCAACGACAACCATATACCGGTGTTCGCGCGCGACGTCGACCCGACTCGGGTCGACCCTGCCGGGCTGCAGCAGCACCGGTGCCGTGACTCGACTCGCAAGAGCGCCTAGCGGTGCGGTCACAAGAATGGCAAGGACCGCGATCGAAAGAATGAGTTCGCCACCCGCAATGCCTGCAGCGAGAGGGATCGCCCCGATTGCCGCCTGGACGGTTGCTTTCGGGGTCATGGCTATTCCCAGGTACGCGCGTTCCAGCAGACTCAGTTTCGATCGCACGGCAGACAACGCAATCCCGGGAAGGCGCCCGAAGAGCAGGCCTGCTGCGAGGAGAAGCAGACCCGGTCCGATCACTGCCACACCCGCCGAGATATCGACACTCGCCCCGATAAGCACGAACAGAAAAATCTCGCCGTACCACCAGATGCGGTCGGCCTCTCCTCGCAGTTTCCGCGATGCACGTGGCTGTATTTCTGCGAGCAGAAACCCCGCAGTAATTACGGCGAGGTACGGGCTGTATACGGCAAACTCGTCGGCGAGGACAACCAGCAGAAATATCGTAATGGCTGCAGGCGCAAAATACGATGCCGGCGCGGCACCGCGCCCCATACGCCGGAGCACACCCATAAGCAGCCATGCCCCGACGCATCCAGCGACAATGCCGAGTCCCGTCTGCAAAAGAATGAACAAGGGTGTGGAGCCCCCGATACCTGCGGCTCCGCGTACCCCTCCCTCGAGAATACCAAGCACAACACCGAACATGGTAATGGCTACTGCGTCGCTGACAGCTGATCCGGCGAGGACTATGTCCGGGACGCCTGCTTCGGTGCCCAGACCGCGACTTTTCAGACGCAGCATCGATGGGACGATGACAGCAGGGCTTTCTGCAGCGACAATCCACCCAAGCAGCCATGCAACCAGCAGCGGCAGGTCGAACAACAGATGCGCAAGCAGTGCGACGACGACCGACTCGAGAAGTGCAGGCAGAACACCGATCAGGCCCGCAACAGCACCGTTCATCTGGAGCTTCCGCCGATCGAGACCGAGCCCGGCCTTGAACAGGATAATCGACAGAACAGCGAGCCGTATTGTCGGCGAGAGTTCCATTAACGATTCCGGAATAATATCGAGGGCGGAGGGTCCGGCAGCGATGCCGAACAGCAACATTCCCGTGAGTCGCGGCAACCCGACCCTGCCCGCGAGTGCCCCGAACGCAAACCCACCTGCAAGAACAAGAATGATGCCCGCGAGAATCTCCATACCGATTGGTACCGGTTTCCGCAGACCGGGGTCAAGTGTGCGTAGAACACCGCAGCACACCTGGCATACACGCGCACAATCCACTACACTTATCGTAGAAAAAAGTAAGTAGTTCTACTATGTCCAGAATACCTGAAGCGATGGTGTTGCACGCCAGGCACAGGATTCCCGGGTTTGGTGTCTGGGGACCTGCCGCCGCGTACTGCAGTGCGATCGTTGTTATCGCGGTTACCATGATACTCGGATACCGGTCGCAGGTCGATCTGCGGCTCCAGGAACGCACCCGGGAAGCAGCAGTCGCCTATGAATCGGTCATATCGACACTCGCGGCGGCCCCTGAACTGTTTTTCGCGCAGCTCGTGCGCGATACAGACGTAACCCGGATTGTCCGGGACGCGAATACTGCCGACAACGAACAGTTCTCCCGGCTCAATCGCGAGCTTTTCGCACGACTCGATCACGAGTACGCCGTACTCGCAGCGCAGGATTTCAGACAGCTTCACTTCCACACGCGGGACAACCGCAGTTTCGTGAGATTTCACCGTCCGGATCGATACGGAGACGATCTGACTGAGGCTCGCCCGACGGTCCGTATCACGAACGAAACACAACGGCCGACCTACGCATTCGAAGAGGGACGAATCTATAGCGGGTTTCGCTACGTTTTTCCGCTCGTTCACGCAGACGAGCACGTGGGGACTGTAGAAATCAGCATGAGTTACCAGGCCATTATTTCGCGCATGCAGGTCAGCCGTGCGGCGGCGTTCGATTTTATCGTGCGGCGCGAGGTGGTCGAAGACCTGGTATTTGACGGCGAGCTGGCCAACTATGAAGCAAGCTGCTTCAGCGAGCTGTTTCTGAGAGAATCGGCGTTCGCCCAACCGGATACGGGCAGAGTTCTTGGCGTCGAGTTCGAGTGCATCGCCGCGGATGCACCCCGGTCTCGGCGTCTCGTATCGGACCTCGAGCAGGCAGTTGCGACAAGCGTCCCGTTCAGAATTGACGGCGTTGATATAGCGGTATCAGCGATTCCAATACGGAATATCTCAGGCGATGCTGTCGCCTTTATTCTGGGCTATACGCGCTTCGACGAGGCCCGAAACCTGCGATGGCTGTTCAGCCTGATTGGCCTGTCGATGGCGCTGCTGTCGGGGCTCGCGTTCGTACTGTTCCTGCGGGTGTCGCGCGCGCACGAGCGTGAGCTACGACTGAGCCGCGACCTGAAATATACCATGCAGGAGAAGGACCGCTTTTTCTCCATTGTATCGCACGATCTTCGCGGGCCCATGGGATCGCTCGCGAACCTTGCGGAGATACTGCACGACGAACTCAAAGACATTATCGAGGTTCCCCTGAACGCACGCGAAATCGCCGAGGTTATTGCCGAAGGCGCCGCGAACTCTTCACAACTTCTGAGTGACCTGCTTGACTGGTCACGGTCACAGCGCGGAGACATGCACTACGCGCCCGAGGAGCTGTCGCTTCACGGTCTGGTGCAGGACCAGTTCGCGCTTCTTCGCAATGCAGCGGCAAGCAAAAGCATTACGCTTTCGCAGGACACGCAGTCAGAAACCGTGTTCGCCGACGACTACATGCTTCGAACCGTCGTGCGTAATCTGCTTTCGAACGCGATCAAGTTCACGCCGGACGGCGGACGTATCCACGTTCGATCGCGACGCAGCGCGGCTGGCGTCGTGGTCACCGTTGAAGATACCGGCATAGGCATGAGCGAAGCCCAGCGGAACAGTATATTCGACCTGACCGTGAAGAGCTCCACGAAGGGCACACGCGCGGAAGCGGGCACCGGTCTGGGGTTAAAGGTGTGTCAGGAGTTCGTGCAGGCGCACGGTGGAACCATAGACGTCGAATCTGAGCCCGGTACAGGCACGCAGATTCACGTGTTATTTCCGAATGGGCCGACCTGAGACGGTTTCAGATCTGGCATTCTTACACAAATAAGTATACTATCTAAAATAAGTTGGTCGTATGCACATACTACTGCGAACATCACGACACTCAGGAACACCCCGATTGACTGCTTTGTTGATGTTCGCCGTGCTTCAGGTGCTCATTACGTGTACCCCGGGCTCGACCGAGCCCATTGTTCTGTTCGTAATGAAAGATCAGAGCGATACTGCGAGTCTCAACCCGACACGGCTGCAGATCGCAGCGCAGCTCGCGGTTGAGCAGCACATGCGGGAAACGGGCAGCAGCCGTGCAGTCGCGCGGCACCATTTTCTGACCTATACGGGTCCGGAAGAAAACGGAGTTCAGCGCGCGCGCGACTTTCTCCGTAACAACACCGGGGTCGTCGCGCTCGTCGGCGACATAAACAGCACGGGAACGCGCCTGCTTGCGAGTCTCGCGAGTGAACTGGAGATTCCCCACGTGTCCTTCTTCGCGACCGACGAGTCCATATTTCCGGAGAATCCGTGGACATTTTCGTACCGCGAACGGATCAGCCATGAAACAGAGTCGCTGATTGAACTCGTGCAGGAGCACGCGCGACTCGATCGTCCCCTGCTGATCGTGAATGATCTGCAGAACCTGGTGACCCGGTGGGAAGCGTTCTCGACACAGCTCGGGGAGGCGTCTATTCACGACGTGGCGGTGCTCGAGGTTCCCCGCGAGCGCTTCGATTTCACCGAGGACATCGAACGGATCACGCAGGGAGAGTTTAATACCGACGGCATTGTATCCTTCCTGACGGCAGATCAGACAGAGCATCTGCTGCAGCAACTTGCGCGGGCAGACCTCGAACTCCCGGTCGTTCTCTCGGGAGTACTGCTTGACTACGAAAACCTGCGTGAACTGTCGGGCCACGACTTCGACGTATACACCTTTGCCTTCGAACACACCCTGGGCCTGTTATCCGGTACCGACGCGTATCTGAACGATTTCGCCCGTCGCTACCGACTCGCGACGGGGATCCGCCGCATCGACTCGCTCGGGCCCTGGATTTTTGACGGGATGCTGCTTCTGCATACCTGCATCGAGATGGAACAGACGTGTGACGGTTTGAGAGACGCGCTTCTGGCCCTGGACGAGCGCCGCATGGTTGGACCGATCCGCTTTGATTCGACAGGGGCCCTCGCTGAACGCACGTTTCAGCTGGTCCAGCTGGATAACGGCAGACTCCGGACACTCGAGGGCGACTCATGAGACAGGCTCACGACCGGCTTCTGATGCGGTTCTTCAGCCACCTTATGGGCCTGTCGCTCGTCATTATTGTCGCGCTTACGATTTTTTTCGGCTCGCAACTGGTGGACGCGCTGTCTGATACTGCCATGCAGCAGGCCCGGCAGCGCATATCGCGCGTCGAGAACCATTTTGCCGAGTTCATCGAAAACGAGATTGCCGAGCTCGTCAGCTATCATGACGTGTTCGCGGGCGCCAGCCTCGATCTGCTCGTTCGCCTGGTCAGTGCCAATCCGCGCTATCTCGACTCCCTTATTCTGGACGAGAACGGAATCGTGCAGCACGCGAGTAATCCCCTGCAACAGGGCTATCGCTACGGAGACCGATCGTTCTTTCGACTGGCGCGCGAACAGGGCACAGCGGTGTTTTCTCCCCGGTACGACGCACTGAGCGGCGAGCTTATTATCGATCTCATTGTTCCCTTCCGGAATACTGCCGACGAGCGGGATTATATCGCGGTGCACATGCTGAGCCCGCGCTGGTTTGCGCGCAGCATGGAGTCCCAGATCACACAGCATGATGGTGAACTCTTCCTGTTTGACGACAGCGGAGCCGTGTATCTGCACCTGCAGTCAACCGGGAGCGAAGGCTTCGCAAACCCGATTCGGCCGGCATCGCTGTTCGATCTTGAGTTTTCGCTGGAACGGCTTGAGTCGGCCGGGCAGGCGTTTCAGAGCTATGAATTTGACAGATCGCTCGTGGTATACCATCAGATGGAAGATCCACGCCTCGGATTCATTGCCAATCGGATTTCCCTCGCCCCCATAGATGCGGAGATCGAAGACGTCGTTCGTATCGCGGCTCTGGCAGCACTCGCGGCGATTGTTCTCTCGGGGCTACTCGGAATGCTCCTGGCCCGGCGTATCCTGAAACCGGTTACCGATCTTTCGGAACAGGTGCGACGGACCCTGGGCGGCTATCAGGACGAACTGTCGGATCCCCGCCACGAGGAACTCGAACCACTCGTTCATGCGTTTAACCAGGCCTGGGTACAGAATCGTGAACATCAGAGCTCACTCGCGGAACAGAAACGCCTTGCCGAACAGGCGAACGCTGCAAAAAGCCAGTTTCTCGCAAACATGAGCCACGAAATTCGCACACCTCTGAATGGCATCCTCGGCCTCACGCACCTTGCACGGGATGGGAGCGATCCACGCGAAATGGCGAACGCCTGTGAACGCATAGAGTATTCCGCGCGAAATCTTCTGAACATAATCAATGACATCCTCGACTATTCGAAAATCGAGGCCGGTGCGCTCACGATCGAGGCAACCGCGTTTTCGCTGTCACAGGTTCTGGAGCGAACAGCCGCCCTGTTCGCGCAGCAGATCGAAACGAAGAGTCTCGGCTTTGAACTGAACGTCGCCGACGATGTGCCACAATATCTGTCGGGTGACGCGTTTCGCCTTGGACAGATCCTCACGAACCTGGTGGGGAACGCCATCAAGTTTACCGACTCGGGGCTGGTGACGATTGAGGTTTCATGCGAACACCGTACAGACAGTACCGCAGACGTCCTGTTTGAGGTTCGCGATACCGGAATCGGCATCGACGCGGCAACGCAGGAAAAACTGTTCTCCGCATTCACGCAGGCAGACGGCAGTATAAGCAGGCGTTTCGGAGGCACGGGCCTTGGACTCGCCATAACCCGACAGCTGACAACGCTCATGAACGGCGAGATCTGGATCGAAAGCGCGCCTGGTGAAGGCACGCAATGCTTTGTGCGACTGCCATTCGGTGTCGCGGACGAAGTTGCCACGGAAGATGTCGCGGTGCACGACACGTCGGAGATGAACCTGACCGGGAAGCGATTTCTCGTGGTCGAAGACAACCAGATAAATCAGGAAATCGCCCGGGAGCTGCTGCGTCGCAAGGGAGGGGTTGTTACCGTAGCCGGTAACGGCGCAGAGGCTCTGGAACGTATCGAAGCCGCTTCCGTGAACACCCCAGGCTGCCCGTACGACCTTATTTTTATGGATGTGCAGATGCCTGTCATGGACGGGTACGCCGCCACAAAGGCGATCCGGAACAGCAGTACCCCCGCCATTCGGGATATCCCCATTATCGCAATGACGGCGCACGCAATGGCCGAGGACAGGGATAGCTGCCTCACGGCAGGCATGAACGACTACCTTTCCAAACCGTTCTTTCCGCCCGACTTTTACTCAATTATCGGAACGTGGGTCGGGACCGGGGCTGACACACATGAACCTGCTCCAGAGCAGGTCGGAGCACCGGCAGTCGATTTTCAGCGAGGCCTGTCCATGGCGCTTGACAACAGAGCCTTGTACCGGCAGTTGCTTCAGTTGTTTGTATCGGATGGCCCTGCCCTGCTTGCAGACCACGACCTGAATACCGACTCGCCAGACACAGTACGTCAGGCGGTACACAGCCTCAAGGGCATGGCGGGAGGAATCTCTGCGCGGCCGCTGGCAGACGCATGCGCCGAGCTCGAGGAAAAACTCCGAAACGGAACTGCGACAAATCAGGACCTGGCGCATGCGCGACACGAAACCGCTCGGGTACTTCGCGATATAGAGTCGTATCTGCAGTCACCGTAGTCGGATAGCCTGACTACACCATTACGCGATTTCTGCCAGCCTTCTTCGCGCGATACAGCGCTCCATCTGCCTGCCGCATCAGCTGCTGCGGGTCCACGGGACTGTTCACAGCGGCACGAGGATCGAACGTGGCAAGACCGATACTCACGGTAACGACGTTTCCGGGCACCCCGTGTTCGTGAGGAATTCGGAGCGACTCGACCGCACGACGAAACTGCCCGGCGACATCGCTCGCCCCCGCGCTGTCGGTATTTGGCAGGACGGCCACGAACTCTTCGCCCCCGTAGCGAGCGACCATGTCGCCCGGGCGACCGGCCGCGTTTCGAAGCGCCCGACCGGCTGCCTGCAGGCATTCGTCCCCGGCGCCATGGCCGTACGTGTCGTTAAACAGTTTGAAGTGGTCGATATCCATGAACGCAACCGAAAGCGGGAGCTTCTCGCGCGTACACCGCCGCAGTTCGCGGTCGAGGTTTTCTTCGAAATGGCGGCGATTCGGCAGATCGGTAAGACCGTCTATCATGGCAAGACGTTCAAGCAGGTCCGTCTTCTGTTTCAGGCGCATGTGTGTACGAACCCGTGCACGAACCAGTACGGGGTGGAAGGGCTTGGACACGTAGTCGACGGCGCCAAGCGCAAACCCGGCCTCCTCGTGCCCGCTCGAGTCGAGTGCGGTCACGAAAATGACCGAAACACCACTTGTGCGGGGGTCTTCGCGAATGCGGCGGCACACCTCGAAGCCGTCGATATCGGGCAGTTTTACGTCGAGGAGCACGAGGTCCGGCATGTCGTCTCCCGAGACTATCTCGAGGGCCTTCGCTCCGCTTGTCGCTACAAGCACGCGGTACTCTTCTTTCATGAGTCGCGCAAGCGCCTGTATGTTCGTCGGCTCGTCGTCTACGATAAGCAGGATCTGTCGGTCGGTTGCGTCGCTCATACGAGGATTATCCCCTGTTTTCGTGTGATGTCGTACAGAAGCTCCAGGGCTTTCCCGGTATCATAGCGTTCCATGCTGTCTCGAAGCTCACGACACTGATGCTGATCTCCACTTTGCGAGAGATACCCGAGCGCACGGTCTACCAGGTCGTCTTCGAGATACTCGTTATGCACCAGCCTCGACCGCACTGTCTTCAGATCAGACATAATGTCGTCGTCCGGAGCATCGGCGCTTCGGTGATGGTGAGCAGCCGAAGACGACGAACCGATGCCCGTCAGGTGCCTACCCGCTTCGTCGAGAGCTTCGACAAGCTCCTGTCGAAGCATGGGATCAACCACCTCTCCGGCGCCCGCAGAGCTGTTAATTCGGGCTGCCAGATCCTGCAGCCGAACCGCAGCAACGGCACCTGCTGTCCCCTTCAGATTATGCGAAAGCTGTGCCGCCTGCGTCAAATCACCCGACACGAGCAGCCCCGGCAGCGCTGCGTACTGTTCGAGCACTGCGTCTCGAAACCGTGCAAGCTGCTTTCGATAGAATGTCTCGTCGCCGTCGTACCGGCGGAGACCCAGGTCCGTATCGAACCCGGGTATATCCGGCATGGAAGCGCGGTGCTCGCTCGGAGTATGCTGCCGTTCCGACGTCGATTCAGGTAACGACGAATCTCCGAGCCACCGGGTGAGCGACACGTACAGCACGTCGCGTTCAATGGGTTTCGCCAGATGCCCGTTCATGCCTTCGCGCAACACGCGCGTCACGTCGTCGCTGCGTGCCGCGGCAGTCAGCGCAAGAATGGGTCGGTCGAACCCCGTCTTGCGCAGGTGTCGGGTTGCTTCATATCCGTCGAGTTCGGGCATCTGCAGATCCATGAGCACCAGATCGACATGTGTTCCGCGGACAAGATCGACTGCTTCCTTTCCATGAACTGCGTTGAGGACGGTCGCTGCGGTCGGTTCCAGAAAGAGATTCAATACGTCCCGGTTCATGTCCTGGTCTTCGACAACAAGAATTGTCTTTCCGGACA
>SKKC01000293.1 GCA_007121695.1 Spirochaetales bacterium
TGCCTGCAAGTACCGCCGGTCCAGAGGTAGACGGCAGTGGAGACTTTCTGGAGTTTGAGTGGATGCGCGAGGCGGGCGACGCAGACGTGCCCGACAGCCTGTTTATATCCGCTGTTTCGGAGATGCTTGACGCCTACACCGAGCCGCTTGTGCAGCTGGCTGAACTGTTTCAGGCCGAGCGGGAGTTTCTTATGAACCTGCCCGTGCTGTGGCCGGTAGACTCCCGCGCGGGTCAGATACGGCAGCAATGGGGGCCCGGCGAAGATCCGGTCCGCGGCGAGTTCTCGATGAGTCAGGGCATCCATATCTGGGATGTGCCCGGATCACTTGTACTGGCGAGCGCGAACGGCAGGGTCTCACGAGTAGATTTTGACCCCCAGGGATACGGCTGGTACGTCGAACTGGAACACAACTTCGGTTTCAAAACACGCTATACGCACCTGCAGAACGTTCGTGTTCAGGCCGGTGATCAGATAACCCAGGGGCAGGTACTCGGCACCCTGGGGGCGAGCGGTAATGCGGTCGAGCCACGACTTGGCTTCGAGGTCTGGCTTGGAACGGAAAACATCGATCCGAATGTATTTCTTACGGTTCGGCCGGCAGCGGGTGCGGAGATAGTGCCCAACGGGCGTCGGTCACTGGTAGATTAAGGACACCGAAATGGCAAAACGTCAGACATCGTTTGATTCACTCGTAAACTCGGTCGTAGGCGCCGGGACACATTTCAGAGGCGATCTGGATCTGTCAGGCCTGCTGCGCATCGACGGCGACTATTCCGGGACCATCCGCACATCCGGAAAGGTAATTATCGGCAGCGGAGGTCGGGCCGACTGCACCATCGAGGCTTCAGTCGTTGTCATCGGTGGTGTGTTCAAAGGCGAAGTATACTGCAGCGGGAACATCATTATTCTCGCTTCAGCAATCGTTATCGGAAATCTGTATTCTCCACGAATGGTGGTCGAGGAAGGTACGCTCATTCATGGTGCCTGCGTCGTTACCGGCGTCGAGACCTTCGAGCAGCGTCGGCGCGACCGGTCGGCCAGGGGAGCTTCGGATTCCCTCGACCGGACTCTGTTTCAGCCTCATGATCCTGGCGCGATTACGTCCAGTGATCCCTTCGCCTTTACGAGACAGGCGCCATCAGCGCCCGATTCGTTCGATCCGGACGCCAGTCCGGTATTCACGGAGTCGGAAGGAGCCGGTTGACCGGCGGGAGACGCGTAGCATGGACCGTATTGAGCCAGGCAGTTATTTTGGAGCAGCGAGTGCCGCGGGCTCGGGAGCAGCCTCGACCCGAAAGAAGTCGTCCAGGACGCGCGCGCGCGAAACCCGGGATGCGGAAACGGACGGTTTTGCAGCAGACATGGACTCTGCCGTCGCTGGAACGCACGGCTTTTCAAGTCACCTCGTTGACGCAGGTCAGGAACGTGCCGAACAGATGCTCGACGATGTACAGAAACTTGGTGCGGAACTGAAGAGGCTTCCATCCCGGGAGAACCTCAGTCGGTATCGCGAAGCAGTACAGGAGTTCCTGTCGATGATTGTTTCCGGTTCATTCCGCACCGAACAGCACGAAAGTGGCAGTCACGTCATGAATCGCAAGCGTTTCACCGTAATTACGCAGATTAACAGTGCCCTCGAGCGCCTCGCTGTCGGCCTCCTGCAGACGCAGGGCGAGCAGCTGTCATTACTCGAGCGCGTGGACGAAATACAGGGCCTTCTCGTAGACCTGCTCGAGTAAGCGTCTCAGCGCGCGCGGCGCGCATCTGGCAGCTCATCCCTGCATGTCTTCCTGATACTGCAATCGATACAGGTTGTAGTACAGTCCCCGTTGTGTAATCAGCTCGTCATGGGTCCCTTCTTCGACGAGTTGCCCGTGGCTCAAAACGAGGATGCGGTCCGCGTGCCGGATCGTGGAGAGGCGGTGAGCAATAACGAGGCTTGTTCGGCCCTCCATAAGGCGTATCATTGCCTGCTGTATGAGCTGTTCGGTTTCCGTGTCGATATTGGCTGTCGCCTCGTCCATTATGATTATACGCGGATCATGGGCCAGGACACGGGCGAAGCTCAGAAGCTGCCGCTGGCCAGTGGAAATATTCGTCGCTCCTTCGTTCAGCACCGACTCGTACCCGTCGGGCAACCGGGAAATGAACTGGTCGGCCTGTACGATTTTTGACACGTCGCGTATGCGGGCATCGTCAAAGTCGGCCCCGAGACGGATATTTTCCCTGACGGTCTCGTTAAAGAGAAACACATCCTGTTGTATCGGTTGGACCGTCGTCCGCAATTCGGTCAGTGGTACGCTGCGAATATCGACACCGTCAATGCGAATCGCGCCCTCCTGTATATCCCACATGCGGGTGAGCAGATTGGCGATTGTGGTCTTGCCTGCTCCTGTATATCCGACGACGGCGACCGTCTCGCCCGCCGCGATACGAAATGACAGGTTTCGAATAACCGGTTCTCCGGGCTTGTAGGCAAATACAACGTTGTCGAATACGACATCGCCCTGTACGGGTGTCGGGAAATGGCCGGTCCCTGTGTCAGGAATCGCGTCGTTCTCGTCGAGTATCTGAAAGACCCGCTCGCCTCCGGCCATGGCTGACTGAAGAATAGTGAACTGTTCCGAAATACTCATGACCGGCTGGTAGAAGAGGCGGACGTAGTTGATGTACGCAATGACTATCCCGAGGCTCACAAGACCTCTGCTGAAAAAAGAGGCGCCAAAATAGATTATGACCGCGATCGACACATTTGAGAGCAGGTCTACCAGAGGTCTGAACGTCGCCATGACGTACATTTCCCCGAGGTTCGCCTTCATGAGCTCCTCGTTGTCCTGTTGAAACTTTTCGGCTGCGCGGCGTTCGGTAACGAACA
>SKKC01000186.1 GCA_007121695.1 Spirochaetales bacterium
AAGCATTACCCTGCTCGGTCAGAACGTGAACAGCTACGGTCTTGACAGGAACGGTGAAGAAATCAGTTTCGCAGATCTTCTGCGCGGCATAGGGGAAATCGGACGGGAAACCGGTGCAGATTTCTGGACTTACTTCACGAGCCCGCACCCGCGAGATATGACCGACGAGGTTATTGATACGATCGCCGCGTATCCGGTTCTGGCAAAAATGATACATCTTCCGGTACAGAGCGGTGACGACAAGGTGCTCATTCGCATGAACAGGAACCACAGCATCGCGAGATACCGGAAAATCGTCGAAAAGATCCGGGCAACAATTCCACAGGCCACGCTGTTTACGGACATTATCGTCGGTTTTACCGGCGAGACGGAAGAACAGTTCGAGAATACCCGGAGGATCATGGAAGAGTTTGAGTACAATATGGCGTTCGTTGCCATGTACAGTCCTCGTCCCGGCGCTGCAAGTGCGCGCTGGGACGACGACATTCCTCACGAGGAAAAGAAACGGCGTATGCACATTCTACAGGACGAACTGAAACGCAGCAGCTACCGTTACAACCGCTCTCTCGTAGGACGCACACTTCGGGTGCTCGTCGACGGAACGGACCGAAAGCAGGGTTTCCTGTCTGCAAAAACCGAAGGAAAGCTGACGGTACGTTTTCCGGCAGACAACGAAGCACTCATCGGCAGCTTCGTCGACCTCGAGATTACAAGCTGCCGGGAGTTGAGCCTCGAAGGTCGTTTGAAGACCTCGCACACGGCATTGAACGCAGCCTCATGAACGGGACACGAACTGTCGCATTCCAGACTCTCGGCTGCAAGCTGAACCAGTTCGAGACAGATGCGCTTGCGACCCGATTCCGTGACTCCGGGTATGCCATTGTCGAACCGACCGACGAAGCAGACTGTTACATCATCAATACCTGTACGGTCACCAACAAGGGCGACAGAAAAAGCCGAAACGCGATCAATCGGACCATACGAATCCGCGACGAAAACCCGCTCCCTGCCGGCCGTAACCGGCTGATCGTGGTAACCGGATGCTACGTGGAGAGCGCATGGGACGCGCTAAAAACAGATACGCGGGTCGTCGCGGTCCCGAATGACAAAAAACAGGGCATATTCGAACTGGTCGAAGCACGGCTCAACGGTGAACTCATTGGCCCGAATGAACTTCCTCGAGGCGTGTTCGATTACGGGGTGCAGTCGCAGCTGTTTCACACGCGCGCCATGATAAAGATACAGGATGGTTGCGACAACTTCTGCAGCTTCTGCATTATTCCAGCCGTACGAGGTCGGGCAACGAGTCGCCCTGTGGTTGATATCCTCCAGGAACTGCGTACGCTCGTCGATCGAGGGTTCCGCGAGATCGTGCTGACCGGTGTAAACATCAGTAGATATTCAGATTCGCACACAGGCTTCAGCGAGCTGGTCGAACAGATGCTCGCGCAACCGGGAGACTTCAGACTTCGCATCTCGAGCCTTGAACCCGACAGCATAGACGACCGATTCATTGCACTGTTTGATCACCCGAAGATGGCCCCTCATCTGCATCTGTGTCTGCAAAGTGGAAGCGAGCGTATTCTTCTCCAGATGCGAAGACAGTATACCGCGAAAGAGTACCGAAGAATTACCGATGCGCTCCTGTCGAGGTATCCTGACTTTAACCTGACAACCGATTGCATTGTCGGCTTTCCAGGGGAGAGCGACGAGGATTTTCAGGCTACGTGCGATCTTATTCGCCAGGTCGGGTTCAGTCATGTCCACACCTTCCCCTATTCCCGACGCCGTGGAACACGAGCCGAGCGAATGCCTGGCCAGATCGCCGAGGCAGTAAAAAAAGAGCGGGCGAAGCGTATACGAGAACTCGGGTACGAGGGAAAGCTCGCGTACCGACAGAGAATGGCAGGAAAACAGCAACGAGCGCTGATCGAGAAAGTGGAGAACGGTGTCGCATACGGGTATACGGAAAACTATGTACCTGTTGCCGTTGCCGTCGAAGACGATTCGAACGCAACCGATCTTCAAAACCGCTTTCTCGACGTTCGACTCGAACCATTCGACACGCCGCACACGATCAATCTTGACAGTGACCTGCGAATGACCGCGCGTGTTTCAAACCAGGTTCCGACCCCGGCGTCCTGACAATGCCTGGTTCCACCGAGCGAATAATCGTACTTATTGCTCCAGGATACAGCAGATTGTGTTCGACCGTCTTCGGTCTGAAACTGACAGGAAGCATCGACGGTGCACAGCAGTATGCAGGAGCCGGCTGCACCATGATTACGCCCATGACCGACCCGGCCGAGATCATGATCCGCACCGCTTTCGTAATGGGTCGGCAGTTCGGCAACCCAGGCCCGTACCAGCCACAGCATCGCGAGATTGTACTGATGACCGAATCTGACTCAGTGCAGACGATTTCGATGGCGAACGAAGTCTATCGTGAGAATCATCGTCGCCCGTTTTATCCCGACATTCTCTACGGTCACAGTCTCGACGAATGCCGACTTCACGACGAGTGTACCGAAGCCTTTATCCGGACCGTGGAAAGCTATGTACCTGCGCACGGCATTTTTGTTCTTGCGCTTCCACCGCATTCGCGAAGTGAGTCCTCGTCGGGCAGCACGGACTGGAAGAAAGCGAGGAACGAAGAACTCGTGGCATTCCGATCGTTCCTCGACAGACGCACGGACGCGTATCCACCCGAGGTCTTTCTGAACGAAGCAGAGCTGAACGCCGTGTCCGAACTCTGCGCCGCTGGCAGGCTTCACCGAAATGACAGGATGCTGCTGCACAAGGCCGCACTCGCCCGGCGTGTCCGTACCGGTTCGATTCCCGTGAGGGAGCTTATGGAGCAGGTTCAGACATTGCCAGCTTCTCGACAACCCCGGCGTGTGAACAGGCTAATAGATATACTGGAGCAGGATGTTGCAAGCTACTGATCTGCCGAACGATTCCGTTATCCCCTCAGTCGGCCGCGTGTACGTTGAAGCCGGGGCACGGAAGTATCCCGATACAAGCCGTATCCTCGAAAAACTTGGAGACATCCCGGTGCAGGAAATCGGCCATTACAAGGACGTTTTCAACAGACCCGGACAGCATTTTCAGGTTCAGAAACACAGTCCGGCACTGATTCTTGCTGTCGAGCGGGAAACCCTTCTGTACGATGGCAAATTTCGGGTGGCGAGCTGGGGCTCACAACTGCCGCTGTACTATAACGCACCAGTTCGAAACTGCGTGTACAACTGCGATTACTGTTTTCTTCAGGGAATGCATACTTCCGGACACCTCGTCGTTTTTGTGAACATACAGGATTTTTTCGACGCTGCACGCGACCGCGCCGAACACGGACCGATTTTTCTCAGCATCAGTTACCTTACCGATCTTCTTGCTATGGAACCGCTTATTCCGATTTGTGAACGCTGGATCAGGTTCGCCGAAGAACAACCCAACCTTACCATAGAGATACGGACAAAGAGCGATCTCTTTCGTGTTTTGCGCCACATGGAAGCACCTGAAAACACCGTTTTGAGTTTCAGCCTGTCGCCGGACCGGATTGCCCGACGTTACGAGCGCGGGTGCGCTCCCCTGCACGGCCGCGTTCTTGCCGCACGGGAAGCATTGCGCGCGGGCTGGAGGGTCAGATTGTGCATTGATCCGATGGTGCGCACTGAAGGCTGGAAAATACTCTATTCGCGGTTTATAGCCGACGTTTTCTCGCGCCTTCCTGTCGACGCGATAGAAGAAATCAGTTTTGGCGTGGTACGCCTCGCACCGGACTTTCTGAAACGCATACACAATATGCGGCACGATTCCGACATGCTTCATTATCCGTTCGTGACGGAAACAGGGAGCAATTACGGAACGGTGGCAACCTATCCGGAGGCAGCGCGTAATGAAATGAAGGCCGCGCTCGAACAGGAGCTCCTTCGTTTCGTGCCGCCCGAAAAGATACATTTTGTCCATGGATAATGAGTGGGCGCCTCTGCGGCCGTTGACAACTATTTGACGCAAGGGATACGCTCTGTACCAGCAAACACAGTTTATGCAGGAAGGATATACGCCGTGACGACAACACAAATTACAGTAACAGATAAAGCACAGCAGGAACTTATTGGACTCGAGGTAAATCACGAGCAGTTTCTACGACTGTGGGTAGAACCAGGTGGATGCTCGGGTATGAGTTATGGCGCCGCAATAGACGAAGAAATGGGCGAAGGCGATCAGATCATTTTCGAGAACGAGCAAATACGTGTAGTTGCAGATCCCGAAAGTGTCCGGTACTTCGACGGTCTTACCATAGACTACACCGATGACCTGGTGCAGAGTGGTTTCCGCTTTATCAATCCCAACGCTGTGCAATCCTGTGGCTGCGGGTCAAGCTTCTCGTGCGACAGCTGCGGTTAATGTTCGGAACGTATGCAAAAAGAACTGAAAACACAGCTGACTGGCGGCGAGAGCGTATTCTGTATAAACGAAGCGCAGCTCGTAAAAGCATATAGCCTCTGGGAGGCGGACGGTACAGAGGGTGATCGAGTTCGGGATATGGTTAGTACGCTCGAGCGGGACTACTCACGGAACGAGCGGGCATCCATCGCGTTTGTACTTATTGACCGTCTGTTAAAAGGCAAGGATACCGGGGCGACCTAAACACGCCCCGCGGCGCGCAGAATCCGGTCCCGGATCGCGACAGTCCGTGCATTCCCTGCAGGAAGCTCCACCAGGAGGCGGCGAAAGCCGTTCCGTTCCGACCAGTAAAACCACTCATACAGATTGTGCTCGTAATTCTGCTCATCCGTCGCTCGCTGTACGTGCGACTCGCGTCCCCCATGAGCCGTAAACTCGCTCGCCACGGCCTTCGATATGCATATCAGGGCGTCTGTCTCGTCAAACGGGGCATGTGCAGACAGTTCGCCCGCCCCGTTTACTACACACAGGTTTCCGTCGGGGCTGTAGTGCCTGTGCCGGGTTCCTGGTGACAGCACCTGTTCCGAGGCATCCACATCGGCAGCTTCACGTACGGACATATCGAGGCACCGGTGCAGATCGTCACGCGTAATCCGACCGGGGCGCAGGATATGGGGCCCTCCTTCGCGAAGGACCGCAACCGTCGATTCGATGCCGAGATCGCACGAACCGCCATCGATAACCGCCGAAACCCGCCCCTGCATTTCGTCGTACGCCGCACGCGCGGTTGTTGGGCTGGGGCGACCGCTTCTATTGGCGCTCGGCGCTGCCACCCCGAGATCTGTCTGTTCGATTACCGTACGCGCGACCGGGTGACCCGGTATCCGGATCGCGACCGTCGATAAACCCGCCCGTGCATTCAGTGCGACCGTGCTTCGCGCCGGAAGTACGAGCGTCAGCGGCCCCGGAGAAAAGCACGAAAACAGGCGCTCGGCAACGCTATCGACTATCGCGTAGCGATGAGCCATTTCGAGGGACGAGACGTGGACAATGAGGGGGTTGTCCTGCGGACGCCCTTTTGCGATAAACACCGCGTCGATTCCCGCGGGATCGTCGCACCGAACACCAAGACCATAGACCGTCTCGGTTGGAATGACCACGAGTTTTCCCTGTTTGAGATACCGCGCGGCACGCGTCGTGTCTGAAGCTGAAAGTAACTCGGTGTTCATGGTTTCGACACCTTGATTTTTGGCATCAATGGTGCAAGAGTCAAGCGCACATGATACGTCGTTTTTCCAGATCTTCCGGATACCGGCAGATCAGTCAGAGACCCATGTTGTTTGAACAGGAACAGAAGCTGTTCTGGGCGGACAGGTATATTTCGCGACATGTACTGCACGCGCATCTCGACGAAGAGAGTTCGGCAGCGAGCCGGAAACCGGACGAGATTCAGCGGCAGTGTTTCTGGATACACGATACGTTCCAGCGACGGCACGAAATCCAGACCAATGACGGCAATGAACAGCACAGACTGCTTGACCTCGGCTGCGGCCCTGGTCTGTATTCGCGTGTGTTCCAGGACTACGGCTTCGCGGTACTTGGTGTAGACGCGTCTCCTGCGTCCATTCGCTACTCCCGGAAGCATTCAGTCCGACAGGGAAAAACGGCTCGATACGTACGTGCGGATTACACCACCATGAAGCTGCCGGACAACAGTTTTTCTCTCGCTACCTGCATATACGGTGGTATGGGAACGATTTCTGACGCTACGCAGATCCGCCTGCTGAAGAGTATATACAACACCCTGCGCCCGGGAGGCATATTCGTGTTCGATGCCTTTACCCTGGCGTACGCGGAGAACGAGCGTCTGGACACCGACTGGCACTACATACCGCGCGGTGGTTTCTGGTCGCCTCGACCGCATTTGCTACTGGAAAGAAGCTACCGGTTTGATGAACGCCAGGTGTTCGTGAATGCGTACACGACAGTGCTGAAAAACGGTTCCTCCCGAAGGTATCTCGTGTGGCACCGGTATTACAGCCCCGAAGAGTTGCGGGCACGCCTGGAAACCGTAGGGTTTACGCGAGTCATGCACCATGCCGATCTTTCAGGCACACCCTGGTACGAAGGCAGCCCATGGATCGGCATGGTAGCGGCGAAACCCGCTGAATAGCTTCAGGATCAGGCCTTTACCCACACGAACCCGTCTTCGACCTTGACCTCGTAGGTTTTAACTGGCCGGGTCGCGGGAAAGTCCTTCACGGCCCCGGTTCGAATATCGAATCGGGAGCCGTGTTTCGGACAATAGACGTCTCCGTCGACTATCATACCTTCGCACAGGGGCGAGTACTCATGAGAGCAGGAATTATCGGTCGCAAATATGCCATCTTCGAGGCGGAAAATCGCGATTTCCTTCCTTCTATGCGCAAACCGGAATGTCTTCTGAAATCCGTCTTCGGCAACCGCCTTATGCCACTTTGCCATAACTGTCCTGATCCCTCTCTTCTACTCGTCGTCGTCGTGAGCTTCGTATACGCGACGACTTACAAGGTCGCGCAGTTCGTTCTGAAGACGCTCGGGGGCCTTATCGATAATATCTTCGAAGAAACCCATAAGAAGCGTTTCTTCCGCCTCTATTGGCGAATACCCGCGCGATTTCAGATAGTGCAGCTGCAGGAAGTCAAGTTTTCCGGTGCTCGAGCCGTGACTGCAGCGCACGTCGTCTGTGTTGATCTGCAGGGTCGGGATGCTGTCCGAGCGCGCACCATCGTTCATGACGAGGTTCTTGTTAGTCAGGTAGGCATCTGTTTTCGTCGCGTTCGGCGCAACTTCAATGAGCCCCTGATAGATGGCGTGCGCTTCGTCACGCACCGCGCCCTTGTAGTAGGTTCGGCTCTCTGCGTGGGGAGCACGGTGATGCTGCACCGTCCGCATATCCATTTGCTGATCCTGGAACGGGAAGTACAGTCCGTTCAGGCGTACAAGAGACCCTGGGCCGTCGAGGGTGCAGTCGAAGCGGGACTTCGACAACATGCCGCCAAAGTTGCACAGATAGTGCTGCAGATCGCCGTCTTTCTGAATGCTGCCGTTTCCGAAGCAGAAATACGTAGAGTCGATATTGAGGTTCTGAACGGCCATGAACCGGACGTGTGACTCTTCGCCTATCGTTACGCCTATTCCTTCGTTTACCAGAACCTCGCCTTCCTCGGCGCCCGACAGGGTCTGCACAATCATTGCGTCTACGAGATGTTCTGCCACGATTACGTGATAGGGTGCGAGCACTGCTTCGTCGTCTTCGACAGAGTTTTCGATATATATCGGATCCTTCAGACGAGTATTCTCTGGAAGATACACGAACGTGCCGTGCGTCAGGGCGGCAAAATTCCATAACTGCAGCTTGTTGTCTGCGTTCTCCAGGTATTCGCGAAGAACCGGCTCGGCCTTCTGCTGCACTATTTCGGCCATATCGCTTCCGTAGGCACCGCGAGCCGCGTCGCGGAGACTTGCAACCACAAGCCCGGCGGACTCTGCCTCCGCCGAAAGAGCGAAGCCGACACAGACACCATTCTCGAATCGGATAAGTGCGCTCGCGTCGTCGGGAAGAGAGACCGATCCGTCGGTACTGCCACTGTCCCGCAACGCATAGCGGTCGAAATCATAGGACGTAAGATCGGTTCGACGCCATTCTTCGAGCTCCGTTGTTGGCCACTGTTCTACAGTAAAGCGTGTCAGAGCTGCAGTACGCAGATCGCGCAACCACGACGGATCGTCCTGATTCTGTATGTAGTCGGACAATGCACCTGTACCTTCGTACAGGTGCTCTTTTTGTGAAGTACTCACTCTGTGTTCCCCTTTTTCCGTTACCCGACCGAGCCTTCCATCTCGAGTTCAATGAGCCGGTTCAACTCAACCGCGTACTCCATGGGAAGCTGCTTTACGAGTGGATCGAGAAAACCGTTGACGATCATGGTGCTCGCCTCTTCCTCGTCCATTCCACGACTCGTCAGATAGAAAAGCTGCTCTTCGGATATCTTGGATACGCGTGCCTCGTGTTCGATCGAGACGTCGTCGCTCATGATATCCATATACGGATATGTGTTGCTCTTGCTCTCCGGATCGAGGATCAGCGCGTCACATTCGACGTGACTGCGAACATTAGTCAGACCAGGCTCGACTTTGATCTGCCCGCGATAACTCGCAATACCGCCGTCCTTGCTGATCGACTTGGACGTAATAACGCTCGATGTATTGGACGCGCAATGAACACACTTTCCTCCGGTGTCCTGTTCCTGCCCCTTGCCTCCGAAGGCTATGGAGAGAATCTCGCCGTGTGCCCCTTCGCCCATGAGCCATACCGAGGGGTACTTCATGGTCCGCTTGCTGCCCAGATTACCGTCCACCCACTCGACCGTGGCGTCCTTGTATGCGACACCCCGTTTGGTAACGAGGTTGTACACGTCGCTCGACCAGTTCTGTATGGTGGAGTAGCGAACCCGCGCGCCTTCGAGCGCGACAATTTCGACAACTGCGGAATGCAGACTGTCGGTTGCAAACACAGGCGCCGTACACCCTTCGACGTAATGCACAAAACTGCCTTTGTCCGCGATAATGAGCGTTCGTTCGAACTGACCGAAGTTCTGGGAGTTGATACGGAAATATGCCTGCAGGGGGACGTCCACGTGCACCCCCGGTGGAATATAGACGAAGCTTCCCCCACTCCACACCGCGCTGTTCAGTGCAGCAAACTTGTTGTCGGAGTACGGTATGACCGTTCCGAAAAACTTCCGCACAAGATCGGGATGCTCTCGAACCGCCGTTTCGGGATCGGTAAATATTACTCCCTTGTCCTTCAGTTCCTGCTGTATGTTGTGGTACACCATTTCAGAGTCGTACTGTGCACCGACTCCGGCAAGATACTTGCGTTCAGCCTCGGGTATACCCAGCCTGTCGTAGGTTTCCTTTATAGCAGCAGGAACATCGTCCCAGGAATCGTACTGCTTCTCCGACGGCTTGGCATAATAGTAGATGTCGTCGAAATCTATATCCGAGAGGTCACCACCCCAGTTCGGCATAGGCTTGGCACGAAAGGTCTTGAGGCTTTCGAGGCGAAACTCGCGCATCCAGTCGGGTTCACCCTTGTGATCGCTGATGGCGTGAATAACTTCTTCGTTCAAGCCCTTTTCGGTCTTGAAAACGCTCTCGTCGGGATAGTGAAAACCGTACTTGTAATCTTCTACCTTTACCTGTTCCTGCTCAGTGCTCATGAACGACCTCCTCTTCCTCTTCTTCTATGCCATGCTGCTTGCGAACCCAGTCGTAGCCTCGCTCTTCCAGGGTTTCAACCAGCTCGCGACCACCACTGGTTACAATGGTGCCTTTATACATGATGTGGACAAAATCCGGTTTTATGTAGTCGAGAATGCGCTGGTAGTGCGTAATGACCATGGCACCGAAGGCGTCACCGCGAAGCTCGTTCAGGCCATTTGCCACGATTCGCAGAGCATCGATATCGAGACCACTGTCGGTCTCGTCCATGACCGCGAACGACGGCTTGAGCATCAGCATCTGCAGTACTTCCATACGCTTCTTTTCGCCACCCGAAAACCCTTCATTCAGATAACGGTTAATGAAGTTCTGGTCCATGTTCATGAAGTCCAGCCAGCTTCGAAGCTCCTTTATAAAGGCTGCCGCCTTGAAGTCTTCTTCGCCAAACCTGATCTCGGCTGCCCGCTTCAGAAAGCGCCCGACCGTAACACCTGGAATTTCCACCGGGTACTGGAAGGCCATGAACAGACCCAACCTCGCACGCTCGTGCGTCTCCATCTCCAGAATGTTCTCTCCGTCGACAAGTATTTCGCCTCCGGTGACCTCATAGGACGGATGTCCGAAAATCACGTTGCTTAACGTGCTCTTGCCGCTACCGTTCGGTCCCATAAGAGCGTGAATCTGCCCGCTCTCCATGGTGAGATCGATTCCGTTGAGAATGGGAGTATCCTCAATCTTTGCCTTCAGACCCTTAATTTCGAGTTTCATGTATCTGCTGCTCCTGTGCGTAAATTTAAAATTTCTAAATGGGATATCCGAGTTCAAGTCGAGCTTCTTCGCTCATGAAATCAAGACTCCAGGGAGGATTCCAGACGAGGTTACACTCGATTTTTTCGATACCGGTTAACCGACGAAGTGTTTCGGTCATATCGTTTTCGATCACGTCGGCGAGAGGGCATCCCGGCGACGTCAGTGTGTAGTCGATTTCGATTCGGTCTTCGTGCGGCTCTACACGGTACACAAGGCCTACGTCTACGATATTCATACCTATTTCGGGGTCGATCACATGTTTCAGTGCATCGAGCACATCACCTTTTGACAGCACGTCCACCTCCGTAGTTAACGCTAACAATCCGCTATGGAAAAGTTTTATCGTTTAAAGACGATACCATATCGGGTGTTCTTGGAAAAGGG
>SKKC01000164.1 GCA_007121695.1 Spirochaetales bacterium
AAAGCCGCCAGCGTGCCGCCGAACAGCTGCTTCTTCAACTTGGCATTACATTTAATGTGTACGGGAACACCGTCGGCACCGAAAAAATATTTCCCTTCGACATTATTCCCCGAGTCATTGCCGACGCCGAGTGGCGGAACATCGAATACGGGCTCGTCCAGCGCATACAGGCACTTAATCTGTTTCTGGATGATGTCTACAACGATCAGAAGATAATCCGCGATGGCATAATTCCCCGTGACCTGGTCGAGTCGGCATCCGGTTTTCGGGAAGAATGCCGGGGGCTCTCCCCACCCCGTGGTCTGTGGTGCCATATATGCGGGAGCGATCTGGTTCGCGACGAGAGCGGTCAGTTTTTCGTTCTTGAAGACAACCTGCGCTGTCCGTCGGGGGTCAGTTACATGCTTGCAAACCGCATGGTCATGAAGCGTTCCTTCCCCCGTCTGTTCAGCTCGGCGCACGTTCGTCCTATTGCCGATTACGCGGCGGATCTGCGTCAGGTCCTCGAATACCTCGCGCCGGAAGGTCTTCCGGAGCCGAAGTCGGTCGTTCTGACCCCCGGCATGTACAACTCCGCGTACTTCGAGCATTCGTTCCTGGCTCAGCAGATGGGAATAGAGCTCGTAGAAGGTCGGGACCTTATCGTGAACGACGGATACGTCTGGGTTCGCACGACAACAGGATTCGAGCGGGTGGATGTCATTTACCGGCGAATAGACGACGACTTCATTGACCCGACCGTGTTTCGCGAAGATTCCATGCTGGGGGTGCCCGGGCTCATGGACGTCTACCGGGAAGGCCGTGTCGCGCTGGCGAATGCACCCGGGACGGGTGTGGCCGACGACAAGGCAGTCTACGCATACGTGCCCGACATGATCCGCTATTATCTCGACCAGGACGCCATTATTCCGAATGTCCCCACCTATGTCTGCCGGCGGGAGACCGAATGCGCCCACGTGCTCGAGAACATCGAGTCGCTTGTCGTAAAAGCAGTCAACGAGTCGGGTGGATACGGAATGCTTATCGGTCCCGCTGCCAGTGCGGCCGAGTGCGAGGATTTCCGGGAGCGGATCCGCAGTAATCCCCGGAACTATATTGCTCAACCGACCCTCTCGCTGTCCCGCACACCGACGCTCTGCGACGGCGTGTGTGAAGGTCGCCATGTCGATTTGCGGCCCTACATCCTGCTCGGAAAAACCTGTCGGGTGACCGCAGGCGGACTGACCCGCGTTGCGCTCAAGAAAGGCTCGCTCGTGGTCAACTCTTCCCAGGGCGGAGGGAGTAAGGACACCTGGATTATTCCATCGGAGGGCACTCATGCTTAGCCGTGTCGCAGAAAGCGTCTACTGGATGAGTCGCTACATTGAGCGCGCCGAAAATATTGCACGTCTGATAGACGTGAATCTGCACCTGACCCTCGACATGCCGGGAGCATCGGAAGCGCACTGGCGGGCGGTAATCGCGACCACGGGTGACTACTCCCGTTATGAAGACGCCTACGTAACCGTAAGCCCGGATAATGTGATAGAGTTCCTCGTTTTCGACTACGATAATCCCAACTCGATCTACTCGTGTCTGCGGTCAGCGCGGGAAAACGCGAGAAGCATACGCGAAATCATTTCATCGGAGACATGGGCACAGATAAACAGCTTCTACCTCATGATTCACAACGCTGCGCACGAAAAAAGCAGGCTGGAACTCCCGTCGGAGTTCTTTCAAAGCATACGCGTTCACAGCCATACCATACAGGGTGTTGTACACGGAACCATGTCGCACGACGAACCCTGGCATTTCTCGCGCCTCGGACGACTTCTGGAGCGCGGAGAACAGACAGCCCGTCTCATCGATACAAAGTACTTCCTGCTCCTGCCCTCGCCCGAATACGTCGGTTCGACCATGGACGATGTGCAGTGGTCGGCTGTACTCCGCTCGGCGAGTGGTTTCGAGATGTACCGGAAGCGATACGGACGCATTGATCCGGGTCAGATTGTCGAGTTCCTGCTCCTCAGCCGCTCCTTCCCACGATCGAGCAACTACTGTATACAGAAGGCAGATGAATCGCTGCGCGAGATAACCGGCACGCCGCTGGGACGTTTCGAGAATGCGGCGGAGCGTCAGCTCGGCAGACTCCGGTGGGACTTTGCGTTTCATGAGGCCGATGCGATTATCAGGGACGGCCTGCACGAGTTTCTGGACAATCTGCAGACCCGGTTTGCAGACGTTGGCGCTTCAATATTCGATACGTTTTTTGCGCGACGGGTCCACGGCAGCCAGATACAGCGACAGCACACGTGAAAAGGAACATACAATGAGCTTTTGCCTCGGAATCAAGGTTCGGGACGGTCTGGTCGCGATAGCCGACACGCGAATTACGACAGGCTCGGAGCGGATTACCGCCCGAAAGCTGAACGTCTACTCAGAAGGGAACGGAACCTTCTTCGTAATGACCTCGGGTCTGCGGTCCGTCCGGGACAAGATTCTCACGTACTTTGCAGAACAGCGTCAGCAGGACGAAATATACAGCGACCGCCTGTTCAAGATCGTCAATCGCTTTTCGGATCTCATGCGACAGGTAGCGACTGAAGACAAGGCATACCTCGAGGAAAGCGGCCTGCCGTTCAACAGTCATGTCATTATCGGAGGCCAGCTTTCGGCCGACCGGGAGCACAAGCTGTATCTTCTGTATCCGCAAGGTAACTGGATCGAGATCGGAGAGGGCTCCCCGTATCAGATAATCGGAACCTCCAGCTACGGAAAGCCCGTCATCGACCGCGTGCTGACCTTCGGGGACAGCATGGAGGACGCCCTGAAGGTCGGAGTCCTGTCCTTCGATTCCACCCGAATAAGCGCAGCCGACGTCGGCTTTCCGATCGATGTGGCACTGTATCGCCACGGAAGCATGAGCATGATACAGCACAGATTCGAGCTCGCCGATCTCATGGACGTAACGCAGTGGTGGCAGGACGCGCTCCGAAACGCGCTCCACGATCTTCCGAGCGAATGGATCACACAGGCATTTCGGTCCAGTCAGAATCCAGCGAACGCATGACGTATACCATCGAACACGTAACCCGCTACGAGTATACCTCGGCGGTATTTCTCGAACCGCACACGGTTCGTCTTTCGCCGCGTCCCGATGGAGCACTTGAAGTCCTGGCATGCGAGCGGGCAGTTTCGCCGCAGCCGACGGCGCAGACGCAGGCGCTCGACCACAACGGAAACATCGTCGAGCGCTACTGGTTTTCCGGGACGAGCGATCACCTGGTTATCAGGCGCACCCTGAAGCTCAGAACGCTGCGCGATAACCCCTTCGACTATATTCCGGGCACCGAGACCGAGCAGCTTCCCCCGGCCTATCCTGCGCCGGTCGCCAGAACCCTCGCACCGTACATGCAGCGATCGCCGAGCGACGAACTGCAGGAGTTCCTCGCAGGACTTACAGGCCTCTCCGTCTATGAGCGCGTCCGATCTGCCCGCGAGTCGGGCATACGCACCGACCACAAACTTCGCTGTTCGGAGTTCGTAAGCCTTCTGAACCAGTCGATCGCGGCGCGCTTCCGCACCGTGGTGCGCGAAGAAGGCGAGGCCTGGCCGGCAGACTACACGCTCCGCCAGACCGAAGCCACGTGTCGCGACCTCACGGTGCTGTTCTGCGCGGCGTGCCGAGAGCTCGGTATCGCAAGTCGTTTCGTCAGCGGGTACCAGGCAGGCGATCCCGAACAGGACAGCCGTGACCTGCACGCCTGGGCCGAGATCTACACGATCGACGGTGGCTGGCGGGGGTTTGATCCCACACTGGGCCTCGCGGTAGCCGACGAACACGTCGCCCTTGCATCGGCAGCCGAGCCGTCCGGTGCAGCACCTGTGGAGGGCAGTTTTCGCGGAACAGGTGTCCGATCACGCCTGCAGCACGAAATACACCTGACGACAAAGCCCTGAAACAAGCGCTTGATTCTCTGTCGCTGTCCTGCGTACCTTATTCGCATGGGATGGCTTATAGGCGTTGCGCTGAATCTGTTTCTTAGTTACCTCGTCGGAAAAGGAGCAGAGAACCAGAAACGAAATTTCTGGCTCTGGTTTGGTATCTCCGTCGTAACCACCCCGCTTATCGGATTTCTCGGCATTACGCTTCTGCCGCGCAGAACGCCGTCAGGGTACCTCGAAGACTAAGGCTCTTATCCCCGGACCTCGGCCAGACGACCGAACTCCTGGAGCGCTACCGACATCGCAGCGTGATCAACAGAGCCTGACGTTCGTATATCGTCGAATATCCGCATGACATGCGCCACCTCTTCTTCGTGATGCCGCATCCACGATTCGACGAGTGAGCCGTTACTCTTCTTTGTTTCGTCGATAATGCGAGCCGTCAGACTGCTTCTGAACCGGAAATAGTTCTCCCTGAGCGTGCCACGGGCAATGGACTGCCAGTGGCCCTCGACGGGAAGCTGCTCGATACCCGTGCGCAGCCACTCAAGCGGCATGTGACGTGCCAGCCCGAAATATACCTTTGCAACACGCGACAACTGCTGCCCTCGCGTTCCCCGAGCGGCTATCTCGGTTATATCCAGCGCGGAAAACAGAAACGGTGCCTGGGCCGCGTACATCGCGAGGTCAGCGGCCACTCCCTCGTTCACCAGGGCCTCGCGATTCCCGACGAGTGCCTCCCGTTCATCGTCGGGGAGCAGCCCCTCGATCTCGGCTCGTAGATACTCCACCGTTCCGCGGTATCGGTCCACATCCTCCTGAATCGAGCCTGCTCGCTCCGCACGCTGAAGCAGTCTGCGGGTAGCGTTCCGCAAAAGCGAAGCGATACGTGCAACCATACGGATCTGCACGGACGCATTCAGTGCGCTGTCTGCTGCCTCAATGGCATCCCAGATCGGCTTGACCTGATACACCTCGCGCGTGACGGCAAAGGCGCGCGCGACCTCCGCGTGCGTCGCGCCAGTATCGTCGCACATGCGTCGGGAAAAGCTCGGGCCCATGCGGTTTACGACACTGTTACTGATGCTTGTGCAGATAAGCTCATCGCGCAGGCGGTGCGACTGCATTGCGTCCTTGTAGCGGTCCCTGAGCGCATCCGGAAAATAAAGGGACAGTTCCCGGCCAAGCCAGCTGTCGCGAGGCACGTCAGACGACAGCAGTGCCGTGTACAGTTCGTTTTTCGCGTACGAGAGCAGGATCGAAAGCTCGGGACGCGACAGGCCTTTCCCCGATTTTCGCAGCTCTGCTATCTGCTCTTCGTGTGGAAGCCCCTCGAGCGTCCGGTTCAACCCCGCAGTGCGCTCGAGCGATCGAATCAGCTGTGCGTGCTCGTTCAGACGCTCTGCGCAATGAAACTCCGAAAAAGACAGGGCCTGCGCCTGCAAATAGTTGTCCCTGAGCACCTGCGCTTCCACCTCCTTCGTCATGGAAACGAACAGGCGATCGCGCTGATTGCTGCTCAGGCCCCCACGCCCGGTTACTGACTGAAGCAGTATCTTGATGTTCACTTCCCTGTCCGAACAGTCCACCCCACCGGAGTTGTCGATAAAATCCGTATTGATGCGCCCACCGGCGCGGGCATACTCGACCCGGCCTGCCTGCGTGAACCCGAGATTCCCGCCTTCTCCGACCACACGACATCTCAGTTCGCATCCATCGATCCTGACAGAGTCGTTCGCACGGTCACCAACATCCCGGTTTCGCTCGGACGAAGCCTTTACGTAGGTTCCGATTCCACCGTTCCAGAGCAGGTCGACTCGTGCTCGGAGTATCTCGCGAATCAAATCGTGCGGAGCGTATTCTCCCGGGTCTGTTCCCAGGGCTTTCGCAGCGGTTTTCGTCAGCGTAATGCTCTTCGTATTTCTCGAATAAACGCCGCCTCCGGACGAAATCAGCGACGTGTCATAATCGTCCCAGCCCGACTGCGATAGTCCGAACAGTCGTTTTCGTTCCGCATACGAGCGTCCGGCATCGGGGTTCGGATCGATAAAGATATGAAGATGATTGAAGGCTGCAATCAGACGGATGTGCTTTGAAAGCAGCATGCCGTTGCCGAATACGTCTCCGCTCATGTCACCAATACCCACGGCAGTAAAGTCGGTCTTCTGACAGTCCACTTCCATTTCCCGGAAGTGGCGTTTCACCGATTCCCAGGCGCCTTTGGCTGTAATCCCCATTTTCTTGTGATCGTACCCGACTGACCCGCCGGACGCGAACGCGTCGGCCAGCCAGAACCTGTATTCGGCGGCGACTTCGTTTGCAAGATCCGAGAACGTGGCCGTACCCTTGTCGGCGGCGACGACCAGATAGGGATCGTCACTGTCATGCCTGACACAGCGATCGGGTGGGAGCACGGTATCTCCATCACGATTGTCGGTAATATCGAGCATGCCGCGCAGAAAATCCGCATAACACGCGCGCACGACCTGCTGCTGCTCGCTTCGACTTCCGCTCAGCGTTTCCTTTACGACGAAGCCGCCTTTCGCGCCGACCGGGACAATGACCGCGTTCTTGACCTGCTGCGCTTTCATGAGCCCGAGCACTTCAGTACGGAAATCTTCGGGGCGATTGCTCCACCGCAGGCCTCCACGCGCAACCGTGCCGCCGCGCAGGTGCACGGCTTCAAAGCGCGGCGAATACACGAAAATCTCGTATGCCGGGAGCGGCAGCGGAAGATCCGGTACGCCAGCCGGATCAAGCTTGAATGAAACCGAGGTCGGGTTTTCGCGTTGAAAGAAGTTCGTCCGGAGCGAAGCCCGTATGGTCAGGACAAACGCGCGAAGGATACGGTCTGCATCAAGACTACTGACCTCGTCGAGCATCGCCCGTATTGCCTTGTAGCGTCGGGTGATTGCCGAAGCACGATTTCCGGTGTAATCGGGGTCGAATCGGGCCTGAAAGTAGTCTATGAGTGCCGCGGTGATATGCGAATGCTCGGCAAGCGTCGCTGCCATGTACTGTCTGCTGAAGGGAAGGCCCGTCTGCATGAGATACTTCCCGTATGCGCGAAGCAGCATGGCATACGAAGGGGTAAGCCCGGCACAGAGAACCAGCCGGTTGAACCGGTCACTCTCGTACATGCCACGCCAGACTCCGGTGACCGCATCGCGGAAGATCTGCGATACCGATTCAAGGTCGTCTACGTCGCCTCCGAGCAGCTTCAGATCCACGTCCTGTATCCAGGCTCTGCATTCGTCCTGCAGATGCATTTCGTACGGACGCTCTGCGACGACGCGAAGCCCCATGTTTTCGAGTATGGGGAGAATGTCCGAAATAGCTATATAGTGGCCGGAACGGAAAATCTTGAACCGCAACCGTGTTCCGTTCCCGTTGCTGCCTGCCTCATGTTCCAGCCACGCGGACTTGGGCTTACCGAGACTTGTCACGATGTCGGCTCCTGTTTCGAGCGTCTCGAGGTGGCGAATGTCGGCGGGAACCTCGCCGGGGTCGACGTCCTCCTTGTACGCAGCGGAAAAAGCCTCGGCGTAGACGGAATGCAGACGTCGCGCTTCTTCGTCGGGGAACTCGGCGTGCAGCGCCGTCAGCAGATTGTCTTCCCAGGAACGGACGGCTGCGGCGATATCCCGCTCGAGGCGCGGAACCTCCGGGCGGCGTAATGACCCGGCCTCCCCGCGCAGCGTCATATGCAGCCGTGCGAGAATCGACTCGTCGACCGACGCCGATGTCTCAATGGTATCCGCCTGAAACGCATCGAGCAGCAGGCGCTCGATGCGATAGCGGCTGACGGTGTTATACCGGTCACGAGGCACGAAAATGAGACAGGAGTAGAACCGCCGGAACTCGTCGCGCCGGATGAAGATCTTTACTCTCTGTCGCTCCTGCAGCTGCACGATGCCGCGTGCGGTCTGTAAGAGGTGTTCGGTGCTGCTTTGAAACAGCTCGTCCCGGGGGAAGGTTTCGAGCGTATGCGCGAGTGCTTTCCCGTTATGGCTTTCCGGAGACAACCCGGATTTTTGCAGTACTTCGTCGAATTTCTGGCGAAGGTAGGGAATCGTTCGCGGGCTGCGGCTGTAGGCAGCAGAGGTAAAGAGGCCGAGAAACCGATGCTCGCCGACCACAGCGCCGCCTTCGGTAATTCGTTTCACGCCTATGTAGTCGAGATACGCCGATCGGTGCACGGTGGACGGAGTATTTGCCTTCGCGATGGTAAGGATCGTTCGCGAATGAATCCGGGACGCTCGAGGCTCAGGAATTACCGCCTCGGCACGACCCGACCTTCCGTCACGCAGAATGCCAAGGCCGGTACCTGCCTTGGGCTGAAAACGCGGCTGTTCTCCGTCGGATACGAGATCGTATTCGCGATAGCCGAGAAAGGTAAACTGGTTGTTTTCCATCCAGTCCAGAAACGAAACCAGTTCCTGTGTGTCGGCATTGTTCTCGGGCGGCGCATGCTGTTCCAGATCGATGCGAATTCGGTGCGCCCGGGTGCGCATGTCCGCCCAGTCGTGCACGGCAGCCGCCACGTCCCTGAGCACCGCGCGCAGTTCTTCCTCGAGTTCGCCGTGTTCGTGTTCGTCCAGCACGCGATCGATTTCCAGATGCTGCCACGATTCGAGCATCGCCCCGTCGTGCAGATCGGTCCCTGCACGTTCCATGGAGCGGAGAGTACCCTTTTTCGTCCGGCTGACCCGAAACACCGGGTGAGCGGTCATCTGAACGGTATAGCCTCGTCGATTCAGCGCTATGGCGAGGGAGTCGACGAGAAACGGCATATTGTCTGTGACGACCTCAAGGCACGTGTGCGCGCACTCCCAACCGTGCTCTTTCACCGAAGGGTTAAACACCCGCAGCAGGGTCTCTCCCTGACCCCGTGTGCGGGCGAAGGCACGAATCCCTTTTACCGTCGCCGCCAGGCTATCGCTGCCGCGTTCATGCAGATCCTCGTCTGCCACTTCGGCGAAAAAAGCGGTCACAAGCTGTCGTTCTTCGTCTGTCATGTGTACGTGTCGTCCTTTACGGGAACTCGACCATTCCGAAACTGTCGGCTTCCCGTGACTCCCAGGCGGCTTCTATATCGCCGGTCGCGTGATCGTTTACCAGAATAATGTTCGCCGCACCTATGGTGCCTCCGCTTTCGATATTATGACCGCGAGCTGCCAGATCGGCCCGGACGCTTTCGGAGAACCCCTCGGGCTCAAGCCGCAGACGATTCTGTATTGCCCACGGGCTCAACGTGGCGGCGAAAGCCTGCGGCTCGAAACGAGGAAGATCTATTGCTTCCTGTGCGCTCAGCCCGAACTCGACAATCGAAATGAACTGCTGCAGCTGACCCTGGGGCTGAAAGTCTGCCCCGGTGTTTCCTCCGATGATCCAGGGAACACCGTCTCGCAGTACCATCTGGGGCCCGGATGTGTGACGGACCTTTTTCCCCGGTTCCACGTGGTTAATGTCGGATGGATCGGTATTCATGAAGATAATCCGTTCGTTCATGTGAATGCCGGTGTCACCGGCGACAAGAAAACTGACGCCGATGGATGTCGTAACGGCGGCCGCGTTGCCGTAGCGGTCGACCATGTGGAAGGTGGTCGTGTTGCGCGGATCACCGGCAAGCCCGACAAGATCGTCGATTGGCCACTCAAGCGATGCATCCATCGATATCCGCGCGCGTTGCCGCTCGGCGTGCTCCCGCGACAGCAGCGTATCAACAGGGACGTCCACGAATGCCGGATCGGCGATGTACCGATTACGATCGACGAACGCGAGTTTGATCGCTTCAGAGATAAGGTGCACCGCATCGGCGTCGTTTGGCCGCATGCCTGAAAAATCGAAGTCTTCGAGAATTCTGAGCGCCATCAGCTGCGCCATACCCTGACTGTTGGGCGGATTCTGGAACACTTCAAGTCCGCGATAATCTATGACTACAGGCTCTACCGCTCCGTAGTCATAGAAGCTGGCGAAGTCTTCGAGAGCAAAGAGGCCTCCGGTTTCGTCCGAGAACGCGACTATACGTTCGGCGACAGGACCGCGATAGAAGTGGTCAATCGCCGCCTCGAGGGCCGCGCGTTCTCCGCGGTGGCGGGCGTCACTCCATGCGTCAACGAGATCCTGATAGGTGTCTGCGAGATCAGGGTTAAATACGAGGTCACCCTGCGTTACCACATTCCCGTCGGGAGCATATATTGCAGCAGCGTAGGGCCACTGCTGTATAAGCGGCTCGAAGAGGTTCAGCCAGCGGACCCAGTCGCGACCGACAACGGCGCCATTTCTGGCCGACGCAATGGCAGGTGCGAGCACTGCGTCCAGCCCGAGGCTGCCGTAGCGCTGTAACAGGTCCATATACGCACCCCAGGAGCCGGGGAGAATGGACCGGTGTATGCCATTTGTCCCGAGAAACTGATCCCCGATGTCGCCTGTCTCGTCGGACGAACCGCCGCGGAACAGTTCGTTTTCCGCAGCCATGGGGGTCGGCCCTACGCCGTCGAATGAAGTGACCTCACCGGTCTCCGCATCGAAATACAGCAGCCAGGTTCCTCCGCCAAGCGGGGCAGAGAAGTAGGGCTCGACTACGCTCATCATGGCGGCGACTGTCACCGCAGCGTCGGCCGCCGTGCCGCCATCCCGAAGAATGTCCATGCCAGCCTCAACCGCAGCGCGATGGCTCGCGACCACAGCAAACCCGCCGGCTGTCTCCCCGGGCGTATCGATCCCGCTTCGAGCGCGAATGGAACGCCTGTTGCGGAACCCGCTATCAAGGAAGGTGACGACCTGTGCCGTATCGGCGCTCCCTGCAAACCCGTCGATATCGACCTCGTGCACTCCGGTCTCGCCCTCACGCGCACGGCCCACGAAGGCATCCGCCAACTGCTCGTATGCAGCACCCAGCACCGAAGCTCCGCTGGCATCCGG
>SKKC01000413.1 GCA_007121695.1 Spirochaetales bacterium
CGATGGTGTCCAGGCGTCCTCGATGTGCCGTATGTTTCCGCTGCTGCTGTCCACGAACACAAGATCAAACATGACCCCGTATCCGTCGAGTTCGGGACGACGCCGCAGAAACTCCGCCGCGCACATCTGGATACGCTGGCGTTTCTGTCGCGAGAGGGACTGTTCCGTGGCTTCAAACGGCATGGAACGCCAGGTCTTCACTTCGCAGAAGTGCAAAACCCTGTCCTTCTCCCCTATTATATCGACCTCACACAAGGATAATCTGAAGTTCCTGTCGAGGATATTGTAGCCTTTCTGCTCCAGAAAATCCGCCACACGCTGTTCGCCAGCGCGTCCGCGACTCGAGGGGGAGGTCATTCGACAGGAGGCTTACCCTTGCCGATCTCTTTCGGATCGACTGCCTGCGCTATGAACAGACGCTTCTCGGCGCTCAGGTCAACAATGTCGCCGCTGTCGTTCGGCAGCTCTGCGCCCGTTTCGTCTATCATGATTTTTACCGACGGCCGAAGCGGAGACTGCGGGTTCACGGTTACAACCCGCCCGACTGCAGCATTATTCAGAAGAACGATGCTCCCGAGCGGGTAAATTCCCATGGTACGAATAAAATTTTTCAGCACATCCGGATCAAACCGCCGTCCGTTATCTCCAAGTATGGTCCTCATGGCGCGGTAGCCTATCATCGAATCGCGATAGGGGCGCTTTGAGACCATCGCCTCGAAGGCGTCGGCAACGGCAATGATACGGGCAGGAAGCACGATGCGTTCTCCAGCCAGCCCCTTCGGATAGCCATCGCCGTCCCAGCGTTCCTGGTGCTGCAGCGCAGCCTGCCCGACCGTGTCCGCATAGCGCAATTCGCGCGTAATTATCTTGTAGCTGTGCACGGGATGGGTCTTGATCTGCTGCAGTTCAGACCCCGTCAGCTTCCCCTCTTTCTTCAGGATGCTTTCGGGCAGTCTGAGCATGCCGATGTCATGCAGCAGCGCAGCCGTTGCCAGTTCGACGATCTTGTGCTGGGCGACCCCGATGCTCTGCCCCATGAGAACCGAGAGAACCGCCGCGTTCAGTGCGTTTTCCTCGAACCCGCTTTCGCCGTGCAGTCCGTACAGAATGTACTGTATCAGCTCGTCCCGACGCTCACGCAGTTCACCGATAAGTCCGTCGACGATTTCGTCTATATCGCTTACTTCCACCCGCTCGTGGTTCTGCACCTGCGCGTGGACCTTGTTCATTCGATCGCGCAGTCCGCCGTAAAACGCGAGAACTTTCTTGTATTCTTTGGACGTAAAGACCGCGTGGAGGAAATCGTTCTTGCGATCGTCCGCGTTCTTCGGTGAACCGTCGCTCATGACGGTCTCTACCTTCCAGCTGCGCAGTCGTTTCAGATCCTGTTCGCGTATTTCCACGTTTTCCGGCACAAACAGGGTGTCCTCGTCGACGTAGACTGGTGCGTCGAAGGTCATACCTGCGGCCAGATCATTCACGGCATAGTATTTCATGCATTTCTGCCCTTTGCGTCCACGGCTCCCACGAAAACGAGCAGCTTCGCGACTACCTCGTATACGTTTTCCGGAATCATAGTATCAACATCGACCGCAAAGAGTACATTCGTGAGCTCGGCACGCTCTTCGACCGGTACGCCATGCGCCCGCGCGAGCTCCAGCAGGCGTTCGGCTGCCTGCCCCGATGCTTTCACGTTCACAAACGGTGCAGGCAGATCGTCTGTATACCGTAGACCTACGATTTTCTTCATGCGGTCGTATCTATGTGCGGCAGTATAGACGGTGAGGGATCGTCTGAAAAGCCGTCGCTTCCAGCATCGGAACCGATGTCCGGTCGTACGGTGAGTCCCCATTCTGCGAGGGCCGCTGCCAGGCTTCGAAACTCCGCGGAGTCGGTCTGCACCGCCTCGTGTCTGTCCGTGTAGATCCGCACAAGGCCCTGTCCGGTGGCAGGCCAGTGTACGGTCCACCGTCCCTTCGGTGTAGCGACTTCAAGCACAGCTTCGCTCGCCTCACCGCCCGGCTGCGGAAAACGAAGGCGCAACTCGGCGCTCATGCGACACCCGATTTCCACCTCTCCAAGCGGAATGCGCACCCAGCAGTCGCCATTTCTGCCTGGCAGGTGGTTAAACAGATGAAGCGGATCGGTTCGGTCGGCGTAGCGGGCGACCTCGCCGTGCAGCAGCGACACGAGCTGCTCCTCGGACTCAAACCCGGCACCGCGTTCGCCCGGGTCGTCACGCTCGTGAGGCGCAACCCGGGGCATCGAGGCACGTAGTTGCGACGCGTGGTCGTGCGATACTCCCTTGTCCAGAACAAGCGCGAGCAGGCGTGCGACAAAGGTCCGTGGCGTGTTTCCGGCAGAACCGCTTCGCAGCGTCTGCACGTTCCGTTCGGTTACCGCGAGCCCGCTTCGCATGAGCGCCGCCGCGAAGACCTCGTCGCGTGGCGCGTAGGAGACCTCAGGTGCGGTATCGACGCGCGGAGGTTCGGATACGATCTCGAGACTGATGCGCCCGGAATCGTCTACCCCGCGCACAAGGGCGGTCAGTCTGCTGCCTTCCGGGTAGCCCTGCGGAACATCCGCGCGCACGACCACACCCGCCACACCGACGCGCGGATGCCCATCCACGCCAGGCGGAAGAACCGTTACCTGCAGACGCTGTCCTTCGTGCAGGATCCTGGGAAATGAGTAGAGTGATGCAAGATGATGTTTCGGACCAACCGAGTCCATGCAATACGAGGCACGGGGGGCCGTGCGGGCGCCCCGTGCGAACGAACCCTGTTACTTCGCGGTTTTCTTTCGGACAAGTTCCGCAACTTTTGCGGCCTTTCCGACACGTCCCCGAATGTAATAGAGCTTTGCC
>SKKC01000199.1 GCA_007121695.1 Spirochaetales bacterium
AAACAGGAACTCGACTTCGTGCCGATCCGCGACCAGAATCTCCGCTGTCGCGCGAAAAAACGGGAACAGCACTTCCTGCCCGCCCTGCTCCCGGTAATTAAACAGGTCGTTCCCGGCTGTCTCCTCGCCAAAGCGCAGGGTATGCCAGACGACCGACACAATACCGGTCTCTCCGCGAAGCGCGAGATCAATTTCGACGCCACGGGCATGGAACTGAACGCCAAGCAGCAGAATCAGACTACAAACAAATTTTCCCATACACACCTCTCAACGTTTGTGTCCGTATAAAGTCCGGCCGCGGCAACCTGCAAAGCAAGTACCGCGACCTTACAGCTACATAACACCTGCGGAGATATGTCTGTCAGCGTTTCGGCATTTCGAGAATCAGTTCTACCTCGCCAAGACTCAGCCGTGTCGCCCGCGCGATCTCGTCCGCCTGCCAGCCCTGATGTGCAAGCTTTGCGACGGTGTCTCGAACGCTCGCGGGTGGTGCACCAGACTCCTTGCCACCGCTGTTCGAGTCGCGCTTCATAATGTCTCCGAGCAGCTTCACCTGGTCCTTCGCCTCGCGACCGATTTCTTCGAGCCGGGTTTCGGTGCGGGCGAGCCATTCGCGGGCTTTCTGCAGCTCCTGCATGCGTCCTTCGACTTCGCTCAGCATTCCGGTAAGCTCGCGCATCTGCTCGACGGCACTGTCCGCGTCCGCCTTGTTTCCCGATAGTTCGGTTATGACTGCCGAGATCTCTTTCAGCTTTTTCGGGATTCCGTCCACGTCTTCCCGCATGACAACGATGCGTCGCTCGAGGTCCTCGAGTCGGTTGAAGCTGTTGTCAACTCCGTCCGCCGTTGCCTTGATGACCTGCTGCTTTTTCTCCAGACGACTGAACCCGGCGTCAACTTTTTCACGCAGGTCTTCGACCGTTCGCAGCCTGACCTGCAGATCCTGCAGCAGGTCGCTCGAACCTGTTACCTGAGAGAGCTTCGTTTCTACCTGATCAGATAGATTCAGCAGACGTGCGTAGTCCTCCTCTATGGAATCGATACGACGTTTTTCCTGCATGAAACTGGTAAGCCGGTTCTGGGTGTCTTCCACCAGATTGCGGACCGCGCTCACTTCAGCATCGAGCCGCTCAACTGTTTCGCGTCGCTCGTACACGGAATCAAGGTCTGACTGAAGGCGACCGAGATTCTGAGCCAGTTCATCGCGCAGTTCGTCCGCCCGGTCGAACAGCCTGGTCTGCTCCACAAACTGTTTCTGAGCTTCCGAAATGTCGTCAAGCTGCGCCTGCAGCACCCGCGCCTCCCGCTCGACTTTTCCGATGAGGCTGCTGCGCTGATCCTCGAACTCTTCGTGAGTTTCTTTGGTGACCGTGCGAAGATCGCGAAGCTGTTGTTCAGCTGCTTCTTCGATCTTTCGTGTGTGTTTTTCGACTTCGTTGCGGAACGCCTGAGAATTTTCCTCGAAGCGCTCGAGCGTGTCCTGAGAGCGGGCATCGATACGATCTCCGACTGTATGAAGCCGCTGATCGAGCTCGTCCGCACGGCTGCCGAGCTCGTGGTATCGGGCACTGACCTGTTCGTCGAGAGCAGTAATTGCTTCCTGGGTCGTATTTCGCGTGCGCCCGAGACGTTCGGAAACCTCACGTTCCGTCGTTTCCAGGAGTTCGAACAACTGTGCCGACATCGCCTTCACTCGCTGGTCCGTGTCCGAGATTCGCCCACCGATTTCCTGCAGCTGACCCGATGTTTCCTGTTGTACCGCGTGAATTGACTGCTCAAAACCCTCCGTCTGTTCCTGGAGACGGGCCCGCAGAACCTCGAACTTTTCGCCAATCTGTTCCGAGAACCGGACATCGTGCTTCTGCAGTATGTCCTCGAAACGCTGCGCATAGTCCGCGCGGAACGAATCCAGCTCCTGCTTCATGGTCTGCGTATGGCCGGTCAGCTCCTTCACCTTTGTCTGAAGCTGTTCTTTCTGATCCGCGATCTGACGCTCGGTCGTGTTCCGGTGAGCTTCGAGGGTCCGATTGAGCTCTTTCTGATACTGAAGTTCGATGTCGGCTCGCGCCTGCGCCGCATCGTCGCCAACCCGCTGCAGCTCTTCGTCCACGGACGATTTCCACGACTCAAAGCGCGCGTTCATGTCAGACGAACGTGCGCGCAGGTCCTTGAAGAAATCGTCCTCGAATACCTTGAGCTTCTCGCTGACGTTGTCGTAGGCGGCCGACTTCAGCTGCGAAACGGTCTGATCGAGTGCAGTTATCTCATCGCGCACCCGCTGCATTTCTTCGCGCGCGGTATCGATGTCCTGCTCGCGTGCAGCGTGCAGGTCGTTCGAAAGCACGGTCAGAGATTCGTGTATCCGTTCCCCCGAAAGGCGCATTGTCTCGCGCAATGCAGACTCGAGGTTGTCCAGGTCGCCACCGATCGCCTCAACGCGTTCGAGACGTCCCTGGAGATTGTCCGTTATCTGTGAAAGCTCTTCGTCAAACCGGTCAAACATGGACTGTTCGACCTCACCGGCCTTCTGCTGGAAGGCCCGTTTCCATTGCGCCTGAAGCTCCGCGATCTGGTCCTTATGCGCCGAGTCGCTGGTGGCAATCTGTTCGGCGACGGTTCGAACGGAACGTCGAAGTTCCTCTTCGGCTGTCGTGAAGCGGGACTGCTCCTGCTCCAGAGCCGCGATACTGGTTTCAGCGTCGTTTTTAAGCTGATCGACCCGATCCGAAAGTTGTGCCTTCCACTGCCCCACAGATTCCGTTGTCGTGCGGAACAGTTCGCGAAGGCGACGTTCCGTTTCGGCCTCGGTCTCTTCAATGCTGCCACCCATGCGGGAGAGACGCTCCTGAACCGAGGTAATTCGTGAGGAAAGATCCTCTTCGAGCTCGCTGATCCGACCGTCTAGCTCTCGTGCAATGCCGGTGCTCCGCTCTCCGAGCTCCTGTTCGAGCTGTGCACGCATGTCTACAGCCTGTGACTGAATGAACTCCTTGAGTTGCGCTGCTGCATCGCGGGTCTGCTGTTCTATATAAGTCTTCAACCGGGCCAGAGCTGCCGTCTCGAGGTTCTTTCCGGACTCTTCGAGACCCGATAGCCGTTCCTCGGCACTCTGGACAACCGAAGCAGCACGGCTCTCAAGATCCGTGAAGCCGGTGTGCACCTGCGACGAAAGCTGCTGCATACGCTCTTCTGCCTGCTCGGTCTGAGCGCAGAGCGCAGATACCCGCTGCTCCCCTTCGCTGACAAGTTCTTTGTGTGCCGCGGCCAGACGTCGCTGATTCTCCTCTGCGAAACGGTTCTCGGCGGTTGCAAGTCGCTCTTCGAGCTCGGTAATCGATCGCGATGACGCCTTGATTCGCTTGCCGACGCCGTCTATGTAGGCAGACTCGTCCTGCACGCGTTTTATGTTCTCGTGGGCTGCATGCGTGAGCGTATCGAGTTCCTGCAACGCAGACTCGTAGGTCTGTATGCGATCCGCGATCGTCTCGACGTTCGCCGCCCGGTCGGCCAGATCCTGTTCGGCCTGCGAAATTCGCTTGAGAATCTCCCGTGAAGCTTTCTGATTGACGTCGACCTCTATGGCTACGTCCCGAAGTGCAGTAACCCGCTCTGCGACCAGATGATCTATGTCACCCTGAACCTTATCTGCAAAGCGCTTTACCTTTTCCAGGGATCGATTGTTGCGGTCCATCTGACGGTATACCGCCAGTACCACCAACACGATCCCGACGACAATAACGTCCCCGGCGGTGATTGGCATGATTCCCTCTCCCAGTAAACATGTTCCCCTGAAGAGTTTATACCACGCGTTTCGTATTTCTGTTAAGTAGAGATTTGTTTTTTCTACGAAGCGTGGATATACGGTGTAACAAGTTGCTGCAGAGCCGGATACTGTCTGAACTGCATGTTCGGTCGAATATCCGCGTCTGTGTCCCTGTGCAGTTCGCCGTGAAGAATCTCCGCAGGAGGTACGGTTCGAGACTCGAGGTGAGCTGTGTACATTCCGGCGGTAGCCGCACCGACGACGTCGTAGTGGTAGCTGTTGCCGATATACAGCGTCTGTTCGGGATCAACCCCGAGGTTCTGCGACAGCACCCGGAACGGCTCCGGCGACGGTTTCAGGTAGCCAGTTTCTTCGGCGGACACCTCGGCGTCCCACAGCCCGTCGAGCTTCAGGACCCGCAGCTTCGTGTGAACCGGAAAGTCGCTCATGACACCGATCCGGACGCCACGTGCACGCAGATCGTGAATAAACTGCATGACCCCGGGATAGATCGGGACGGAGTTCAGGACCTGTTCCCACTCGCCGTAAATTACCCGGTCAATCTTCTCTCGCGTTGCCTCGTAGGACGTCCCGAGTTCCTCTGCGACCAGCTGCGCCTGCAGCGTGTAAAAATCGTCTATGGGCCGTATGGTACGGAGTTTCTTACGAACGCGACCGAAGACCCGCATAAGACGCATGTTCCGTATGCCGAAGGGGATACTTCGAGCATACATTTTGCGGTTTGGATAGAGGGTTCCGTCGATATCAAATGCTACCGCTTTCAGTGTCATAGTCTGTACATAAAAATACCCGAGACGGCAGGAATGCTCGTCTCGGGTGTGTTTCTCGTATTCAGCGTGCGGGGTGTCTGAGAGACACCCCGATCAACCACCGGATATTACTCTTCTTCCTGATGTATCAACTGCCGCTCGAGGAACTCGAGAGCCTGCTGACGGCCGAGTCTTCGAAGCTCATTCTGACGTCGTGCTTCTTCCCGTTCGGTGAGGATGTTCCACACACCTTCGTGGTCGATATCACGTTCGCGAGGCAGAACCGCGAGGTCATGAACAACTACTACGTCTTTCAGATACGTTACGAAATCGCCACCGATCTGTGCTCCGTCGCGGTACACGCGGAATCCCGCTATGCGTCGAAGGGGCTCGTTCCTGGGGTACATCGGCATAACGCGAAGTTCCCTGTCACGAACGTCCGACAGATAATTCGGGTTGTTCCAGACAAGCGTATTCCAGCCGTCAAACTCCAGATTACCCATCATGACTTCCTGCACCCGGTTGTCCTGGTCCTGTATCAGAACGCTGATCCGGTGAGGAAAGTTCAGACCGTAGGCATTCAGTCGAATCTGGCGGATAGGCCCGACGTTTCCGATAACACCAAAGCCAGGTTCGCCTTCGTCGTCCGGATAGAACCGTCGCTCGGGGTCAAAAGCCGGAATCTCGAACGGTGGCGCTATTTCCGCGTAACTGTTAAATGCGCTGTCGGGAAACCGTACCCGGATGCCCATGACAGCCTGTCCGGCAAACTGATCGGCGTTGTCGCTGACCTGTGCCTGACGCGCAAAGCTGCTGACGACGTTCTGGGTCGCGCGTGAGCTCGATGCGAGCGTCACGTTCCAGTTTTCGATAAACAGTGACGAAGAAAGCCCGTCCCGGTCCGCCTGTGCGAGCGTGGGAATCGGCACTTCGCTAAAGTCTATGCGTGTCCGTTCGTGTTGTCCTTCGAATTCTTCTGAGTCGGCAATCAGTTCGCTGAAGTCGATAAGTATCGACTCAACACCCCAACCAAGACTACCCAGAAGAAGCATTCCGGCGATAAGAATGAAGATCCGTTTCATTCGATGCTCCTTAATCCCTCCGTGGTATGGTACGCAGAATACGCTCCTCAAAGTATATGGGAGCTTCCACGTTTGTCAAACGACTTTCGTTACCCTTGTCCAGATTCGGCACGATTCCTAACGGAAAGCTTCTTCATTCAGAAGTTCCCCGCCTATTGTTACCGTTACCTCGTCTATCGATCTGAAATTATACAGGACATTGTACCGTATTGTCTCGAGCATCTGCGGCAGCGAGAGCACAATACGCGCTCCGGTTGCGTCAAGCAGGGCAGGAGACAGGTCGATGAACACCCGGTTTCCCCGCAACATGACCGACTGTACACGTGTCCCGCGGGGAACCACCCTGCTGCGGTCGATACGTCCCGGCCCGCCAATGAGTTCGGCAACAAAGACCGACACCGCCTCTTCGGTGTCACCTCGTCGGGGCACCATGCGGATTTCTCCCGCCAGGTCGGGCTCAACGGAACCCGGAAACAGCAGAACACGTTCGACGCGTGCCGGTGGAGCAATCGCGTACACGGTGAGACTGATGAAAAACGACAAGAGAAGAACTGCGCCAGTAATATGGCGGCTGTCAGCGCGAAATGAACTCATGTACCACTCGTCAAACCGTTCTCGAAGACTTCTATGAAGTTCCGGATGCCAGTATAAAGACCGAGTGACAGGTTGCGCAAGTACGAGGGCTGCGCGAGCATCATGGCTTCGTCCCGATTGGTCACAAAGCCCAGTTCCACGAGCACACTCGGCATGAGTGCATTGCGCACCACAGCCCAGTTTTCCTGTTTCAGACCGCGGTTTGGAGACTGCTCACCTATGATCTGATCCATGGCACCCAGAAGCTCGTTGCCGAGCATTGCGCTATGAACCGAGACTTCCTCCTCGCGCATGGAGTTCAGAATCGCGTGTATGCTGCGTCTGTCCTCGTCAAGATCTTCGGGGTTAATCAGTACACGGCGCTGCTCGGGAGGCAGAAACCACACCTCGAAGCCTCGTGCCCGCGAGTTCAGCGACGCATTCGCGTGTATCGAAACGTATATTATGTACTGGTTCTCGCCGAGCTCTACCTCGTTCGCCATACGCGTCCGGTCGTCGAGCGGTATGTAGATGTCGGTTTCCCTGCTCATATGAACGGGAATATCCGGCATACTCTGCTGTAGAAGATCGCGCAGCTGCAGGGAAACGTCGAGGACAATATCCTTTTCCTGCAGGACAAGCATTTCCCCGTCTATGGAATGACGCCCGATCGCGCCGGGGTCGCGTCCGCCGTGCCCCGGGTCAATGAAGATCGCGCCGATGACCGGTCGCTCGGAGTCGCGTATCTGCGGTAGCAGCGCAGCCTGTATGCGCTCCGCGTCCGATCCACGAAAAAACACCTGGCCGTTTCGGCGCACCGGGGGCGTAACATCCTCTTCCTCCCGGAAGTCACGTACCACGATATCGCTCCCGACGGCAAAACTGATGGTGGTACGTCCGCGCTGAAGCGACCCGATACCGAGAAACGGATCGTACTCGACCCGTGCACCTGTTCGTTCCGCGATTGCCTGTACGGAAACCTCGCTGGCTTCCTCGGCGGACACGACCACCCCCGAAGCGAACGCACACGCGAGTATCAGTGCGGTCCGTAGTATTGCTCGAGCAGTTCCTGGGTTTTTCGACACGACGCTTCCTCAGTAAGAGTATCGATCACATAGTGCAATCCCTGTAGACCTCCCCGCTCGCAGGACAGAAGAAGTACGGCGGCGGCACAGCTGGCGGGAAGAGACGTAGAGCGCGCTCCCCACGCACGCACGATGCGGGCAAGCACCTCGGTCCGCGTAAACCCCTGCAGGTCCTGTTCCGGGCGTTCCGGAAGACGCTCGTGAACCTGAAGCGCGCACTGCGCGATCTCGTCCGCTGGTGATGTTTCGGCAGTCCAGCCCTGTCGCGCAGTCGTTTCGACCGTTTCGCGCAGCCATGCGACACACAGACGGTCGCGTGTTGCGTCGTCAGGCGGATCAAGCGGACCGTGATACCGTTCGTCGGCTGCATACACCGTCTGCGCAGGTCGTTCAGGCCCGAGCAGGAAGCGGAGCGTCACCGGGTTTCCCGGCGAAAGGGGTATGTGCACACGGCTGAGCGCAGCTTTCACACGAAGGCCTAGTTCGTCACGGGATTCACCGGTAATAATCAGATTCCCGCACTTCTCCACGTTGTTCGACGGTATCGCCACGGTATCACCTGCCCTGACCCGTATGAAGCACTCTTTCACGCCCGGAGAGCTACGTAATGGAGCACACGGAATATCCTCGGCAAGGGTACCTGGTATGCTCATGATGGCGCGCTCGGCGGCGATCGTGTTCCGGAATGGCGCAGGCAGGTCAGGTTCCCGTCCGGCCGCGATGCGTATCGCTCCACGCGTCGGCTCAACGCCGCTGCAATACGGATATGTCCAGCCCGACATGTATCCGCCGCTCAGTCGCGCGGCGATTTCACCGATCACCACCGCCGCCCCCGTTCCAGGCAACCAGGTCGGCCGCCTGTCTTCGTCGACAATGAAGACGTCGCCCTTTGCCGCACCAGGACAGATCCCGATCGCGTCAACGGCCCTGAAAAACTCCCGGGTCAGAAGGGCTTGCAGATCATCCGGAAGGCTCGTCGGGATGGTATGACCGGTTTCGACGAAATTGGGTGGTATCGCTATGTGCCGGTCGGCGATTCCACAGACAATACGCTGCGTTGGAGTTACGAGCGCGTCTATCGAGTACTCGGTTCCCGGGATAAAACTCTCTACGATCACCCGTCCGTCGCGTGTATGCGGCAGTGCCGCTGCGATCGCGTCTGAGAGCTCTTCCGGTGCGCTGATTCGCCGGACACCGCGCGCCCCCATGCTCGCAACCGGTTTGACTACAGCCGGAAGCGGCACCTCCTCGTGCCCGGATACCCGTGTGCCGTCCCGGTAGACCGCAAAGGGAGGGACGGACACGCCCGCTGCTGCGAGTCGCTCGCGCATGAGCGCCTTGTCGGTGGCGTGGAGTGCAGCGTCCACGGACACGCCAGGCAGGCCGCAGGCCTCGGCGACCCGGGCTACAGTCAGCGAGAAGTCGGTGCCTGCGGTACACACCGCAACGACACCGTGGTCACGCGCGCACCGGATCAGGGCCTCGTCGTCCTTGAGGTCGATGTGCGCAAAGACGTCGGCTTCGACCCGGCCTACACAGGAACTGTTTCCGTCTGCAACGACAACGCGAAACCCTTCGTCTCGCGCAATGCGAATGGCTGGAAGCTGCATGACTCCACCACCACACATGAGCATGCTATCGCTCTGCTTCATCCCGTTTCCTTTGACGCCGTGCGTACACTTCAACGGTGTCTCCAAGGCCGAACAGCCTGCTGTATCCCCGCAGGAACCACGATACAAGCGGGTTCCTCGACCACTTCGGTGAGATGCGCTCGGGGTGATGTCCGGTAACCCTGACACGAACGGACGTAAAACCTCGTGCGCGAAGGTATCGTCGCGCACTCGTCGGGGTCCATACGGTCCTGTGGTCTTCAGGACTCCGGGTCAGAAAACATTCCAGGTCGCGTCGTGCCGAAATACCATTGCCGTTCGGTGTTGCAAAGGCAAACACTCCGCCAGGCTTGAGAACGGAGTGAATTCGATCAAACAGGAGGTCGAGCTCGTCTATGTGCTCGATTACGTACCACATCGTTACTACGTCAGCCCCGTTCCGCAAGCCTGGATGCGACTCGCGGCTGAGCTCAGTTGCGCTTCCGACGAAGGCCGTAATGCCAAGTGTCCGTGAAACGTAGGATACCGCCCCCGGGAAGACGTCGGTGCCGATACAGCGATATCCCTCCGCCTGCGCCGCAGAAAGGAACGGCCCGTACGCGCACCCCACGTCGAGGAGGGTTCCACTACGCTCGCGTCGGAGCGTCCGTATCTGGCGCAGCCGGGCAAGGCCCATGGATCGAATATGGTCGAAGTCATCGAGGTACGTCCGGCCGTACTGGGACTCGTAGGCTTCATCGAAGTAGTTCTCGTTGTACTGAATGGTCAGCGGCTGAAAGCGTTCAAGATAGAGCAGCCCGCTCTGTTCCTCCGGCCGAAAGCTCCGGTCGGGCAATCGTACAGCGACGGGCGTGCGCGCCGGTCCACCTGACGGCTCACCGACACAACCGTTCATATCCAGCGCCGTAATAACTGCTCCAAGAGTTGTCCGCTGCTCCGGTCGGACGGATTCCTGTCGTTCCCAGAGCTCCTGTGTCCGGTGCAGAAGGTCTGCGATACCGCCTGCACTGACAGGATCGAGCACGGGAAGCGCTACTGCACGCGCAAGAGCCGCGTGGTACGGAGTCGGAGGGACCGTAATTACGGTACAGCCAGCGGCCATCGCCTCGAACGCGGTGAGGCCGAAGCTGCAGCACACTATGTCATAGTCACCAAGAACCTCGCGGAGCGCATTCGTCGCGAACACACGGTGTACGATCGGCAGCTGTTCGAGGCGCTGCGCGCGCGACGGATTACCCTGTACGGCGGCTGCAGGCAGTACGATGTCTACCGCCGAAGGACCGACAGCGCCAGATGAATCCATCGCATCGGCGAGCGGTTCGGTCAGCCCGGCGGTATCGTCGCCTCCGATACTGACGAGAATTCGCGGATTCGGCCCGGGAGCATCGTCCCGGACCCGGGCAGGAAGCGGCAGCGCGTCGGGCCGGTACGCATTCGGCTTGTGTGCCTCGAGGTTCGGCAGAGTGTCGAGAAGGTAGGACGCGTATGCACGCCCTTCCCCGCCGAGATCGACTCCTACAACCGGTGCAATGGACGCGAGGGACAGTATTTCGTGTTTCGTGGCGGTCTGGGCGTCGAGAACAATGCAGACCGGCTCCGACAGACGCGCGTGTTCCCATGGAAGCTCACGAACGTGATGCCCGGGTTCGATCAGCGACCGGGAGGCTTCAGGCGAACGCAGGTCACCCTGCCAGGGAAAATCGGGGCAGACGCAGGCAGAATCGCCAATTTCGGCGCATATATGCCACGCCCTGCGGATATGCCCGGTACCGTGTGCACGGCGAGTATCGGGAATCACAAGATACACGGGTTTCATGCACTCTTTCGAATCAGATCAGGTTTCCGCAGCCGCGCGACCAGGTCGTGAATTTCGATGGGAGTACCGTGCCACAGTTCGTCAAAGATACGCGAGATATACCGGTAGTCGTCCGCAGTATCGAGCGTAACCGGCGTAG
>SKKC01000088.1 GCA_007121695.1 Spirochaetales bacterium
GAATATGCGACGTCTGGTGATGCGACCGTCGGTGTGTACCCGACACTCGGTCACCGACGGAAGATCGGGAGCCGTCTCGCGAAACTCTCCGAAGGGATTGAACGCAGCCGAGCAGGCGCCCGCGCATAATACCGGTATCGGGCCGTACATCACCTCGTCGTGGTAGTGCGTGTGGCCGTGGAGAATCGCAAGAACGCTCGCCGCTGCACGGTCAACACACGCGAGCAGCTCGGCAGCGTTTTCGAGACGGTAGGGGTTGAGCCACGAGTCATCAATCTCGAACAGATGGTGATGTACACACAGGATCACCGGACCGGGAGTCTCGAGCATCTCCGAAAGTCGCGACAGCTGGGCTGCATCCACGACGCCGCTGCTGCTGTCGAGACCAATAAAGCGGAGCGAGTGGACATCGACCTGCCAGGGGTACGCACTGCGTGCACCGGACACGAAACTCGCCATAAGGTCGACATCGTCGTGATTCCCGGGAATATGGTGCACGGGCCATGGGAGCGTCTCAGTACAAGCGGCGTAGCTGCGATATGAAGTTTCATCGGCGGGTCGGTGAATCAGGTCGCCAGTGTGAATTACGCAGTCCACCGAACCCGATACACAGCCTGGAAGCTCCTGAAGCGCGAGTGCCGGGTTTACACCTCGTATGACGGGGCTGTCGGCCCGTACATGTGTATCGGTCAGGTGAAGAAACCGGATCTCACACGGCAGCACCGGCCTACTCTCCCGTTTCGGCACGAAACAGATGCACGTGATTCAGACTCAGATACACGGTCTGCTGCTCCTGCAACACGGTGTCAGCGTCTGTCTGTACAATCATGCGACCGATCGCAGTCTCGATTTCGTATTGCATGTAAATGCCGAGATAGGTTCCGACAATAACGGTGCCTTCGATCGAATCCGGCACCTGGGTGCTGGAAACACGGATGTTGTGATATCGCACGACTACGTGAACCGCCTGGTTTTCGGAAACGGTTTCGGAATGTTCACGCTCGCGTGGGGCAAGCCGGACCGCGACTGGACCGCAATCGGTGTCGGCAATACGCACCAGTGCGGAGGCTCTGTCTGCGCTGACCGATTCTACCCGCCCGAAGTAACTGTTGGACTGTCCGACAAACTGTGCGCAGAAGAGGTTCTCCGGGGCGTCGAACAGGGTGCGCGGTGCAGACAACTGCTGTACCTCGCCCTGGTTCATCAGAACAATGCGATCCGATACAGCCATGGCTTCGTCCTGATCGTGAGTCACGTACACGATCGTGAGATTGAGCGTCCGCTGTATCTCTTTCAGTTCGAAGCGCATACGGTCGCGCAGTTTCGCATCGAGATTCGACAGCGGCTCGTCGAGCAACAGGGCATCGGGCTCCATGACCAGCGCGCGGCCGAGTGCCGTTCGCTGCTGCTGTCCACCGGAAAGCTCTGAGGGCTTCTTGTTTGCCTGCGTCTCCAGGTTCAGCATTGTAAGGACCCGGCCTGCTTTTTCGCTGATTTCCCCCCGGTTCTTCTTTCTGAGTTTCAGCGGATACGCGATATTGTCGAACACGGTCATGTGCGGCCAGACTGCGTAACTCTGGAACACCATTCCAAGATTCCGTTCCTCCGGCCCGAGATAGATCGACCGGTCCGGCTCGGACACCGTCCGTTCGCCGACAGTAATACGTCCCGACGTTATGGGGAAGAATCCGGCAATACTTCGGAGCAGGGTCGTTTTTCCGCATCCTGACGGGCCGAGCAGCGACACAAACTCGCCGTCTGCCACTTCGAGGGAAAAGTCTCTCACTGCGGTGAAAACATCGTATTTCTTGGTAACATGTTCCAGCACAAGTTTTGCCATACGGTATTGCTCCCTTACACTCAGGTGGAAATCAGAGCGCGTCTATCGCGCCTGCCTGAAAGTATTCTGAACAGCACGTTCAGACCGACAACGATAATGGTAATGATTACCGCATAGGCGCTCGCCACGGTAATCAGTCCTTCCTGCATCATGTTGAACGCCGTGACACCGACCGTCTCGTTCCGGGGTGAAACGAGCAGAATCGAAAGCGTCAGCTCCGTGAGCGCCGGCATGAAGACAAGCAGCCAGCCAGAGCCTATACCTCCACGGATCAGGGGAATTGACACATCCCGAAGCGTTCTCAGTTCGCTCGCTCCGGATATGCGGCCGGCTTCCTCGAGAGACCCGTCAAGCTGCTTCCACGCAGCACCGACGGTTCTCATCGGAAAAATCATGAACCGGACAATGTATGCGAGGTACAGAATCCAGATAGTATTGAACACGCGAACACCGAATACCGGTCTGATCCACGCGAGTATCATGGCGACGCCTATGACGATGCCAGGTACCGCGTAGGGCATGCTGACGATGTAGTCTGCACCGTTCCGTCCCGGCATGCGTCCCTGCCGTTTGAGAAAGGTCAGAATGACCGCACCGATGACCGTTATTGTCGGTACAAAGACCGCAAGATAGAAACTGTTGTTGAAAGAGCGTCTGACGATCGTCATGTTAAACAGGCGGGCAAAATGCGCGAAGGTCAGATTCTCGAGGGTCAGCGGCACGCCGAGCGCGCGAATAAGCGATGTCGCGGCGATCGCGAACAGCGGCATAACCACGACAAAGAATGCGAACACAGCGACTCCTGCAGTCACCGGTATGCGCCACGCCCGCAGATTCATGAGCTCCAGATGCCCTGACTTGCCGGTGATCGTGGCGAAGTTTTCCTTTCTCGTGAAATAGTTCTGCAGGAGTAGACCCACGAGCGCGAACCCGAGAAGCACCATCGACAGCGTTGTCGCAATGTTCATGCCATAGGGGTCGCGAAACCCGCCGACGTAGCCGTATATGCGAGTCGTCACTACGA
>SKKC01000298.1 GCA_007121695.1 Spirochaetales bacterium
GCGGATACGCACAGCTCGATGTCGATGACAACGGGAGGATCGTGTACCTGTTCCCGGAGTTCTACCCACCCGAGGACGACGGCGATGGTTCGGTCGTCGACTTCCGACAGAGCCTCTGACGACTATTCCGCGAGAACCACACCGGGTGCTGGCTGATCACCTGTCCTTCGCAAATATCGAACCGGGTGTATATCGAGTGGGTTCGGAAACCAGCCCTCGAACAACTCCAGATTAATCAGATTGAACGCGGCAGCGTGACTCACCGGGAGAATAGTGCCTGTCCTCAGCAGGAGACTCTCTGCCTCGGACATGCGGGCAAACCGGGTCGCACCCTCCATTCCCGATGCGTCATCTATGAGCATGTCATACTCTTCGGAGACGAGCCCCGCTTCGTTCAGCGTGCTCTCCGATACCCACAGCTTCAGAAAAGTCAGAGGGTCGGTAAAATCGCCTATCCAGCTGAGGATGCCGACGGTAACCTCGGGTTCCGACGCCCGGGCAAAGTAGTCGGGGTATGAAACAGTCTCAATGATCGTTTCCACCCCGAACGCATCGTTCCAGCTGTCTCTCATGATTGCCGCCACGCGGGCTGAATCGCCCCCGGGTATGCGGATAAGCGGGTCCGGAAGTCCGTTCCCGTCCGGAAAACCGGCATCTGCCAGGAGTTCCAAAGCCTCGTCACGGTTGCGTTCGGCGATTACTTCGGGAAGGGGGTACCCGGGAATCTCAGGGACAAGCCGGGATGTCGGGGTAAAGAACACGTCAGGGCTGCGAATTTCGTCCCACGGAAGCGCCAGCGCCAGCGCTCGACGCACCCGTTCATCTGACCAGGGTTCAACTTCAGATCTGATGAAGTAAAATGTGGTTGCGAACAGCGGGTTTACGACTAGGTCCGTGCTGTCAAAGTCGCCGTCGAACGCGATCAGGCCGGTGTTCCAGTCAATCTCGCCATCGAAAAAAAGATTGGTCGCGCTCCGCGCTTCGGCAAAGCGCTCGTATACAATGCGGTCCATTGAGACCGAGTCCGAAGCCCAGTAGTACTCGTTGCGGTCCATGACGATTCCGGAGCCATCGAAGGACACGAGCCGAAATGGACCGTTTCCAATATGGGTGGCCGGATCCCGAAGATCACGAATATCGCGGACATCCGGATGAAGCGGACCAAAGCTGTGATGCGAGAGCAGCTCTGCGAAATGAGGTGTTCGTCGGCGAAGGCGTACCTCAAGGGTGCGATCATCGACTACGGTGATTCCGATCTGGTCTGGGTCCTGCAGACGCCCCCTTCGAAAGTCCCGCGCCCCCACGATATCGTCGAACAGGGACCCGTATGCTGCTTCATCTCCAAGTGCCAGAAGTGCGATCCACGTATCCCGGAAATGAGCAGCGAGTACCGGATCGCCGTTGTCGTAGCGCGCATCCGGTCGTACATGAAAACGATACAGTGTCCCGTCCTCGAGCACGTCCCATCGGCTCGCCACGCCCGGCACAGGAGCAAGCGTCAGCGGGTTGTAGCCGACGAGGCCTTCATATAGTCCGGTAAATATCTGTGCTTCGGTTGCGACGAACGCATGGAGGGGATTCATCTCGAAGTCGGAATCTTCCACTGCGATGCGGAAGGTAGCTGACCGGGACACTGTCGGAAGATCCGAACGTTGATCGGGCTGACTCCAGGCAGAAACTGTTGCGGCAAGGAGTAGAGTGGCAATAGCAAGGCGCGATGACTGCATACCTTAGCGTCCGGAGTTTTGACCCGATTCGTCAAGAGGTGCAAAGCTCGCAAGCTCTACGCCGCAGCTCCGCGCCACTCCCGGCTGTACACAGGCGCCCTCGTACACGTTTACCCCAAGTGCAAGCGCTCGATCGGCCTCGCACGCGGGCAGGAGCCCGGTATCGGCGATTGCGAGTCCGTACTTCAGCGTGACGCTCGTCAGCGCGATTGTGCTCGAACGGGCGACGGCACCAGGCATGTTGGCAACGCAGTAATGCACCACATCATCTATAATGAAAATCGGATCATCGTGCGTGGTCGGGTGGGATGTTTCGGCGAATCCTCCCTGATCAATCGCGACGTCGACCAGAACGGCGCCCGGCTTCATGGTCGCGAGGTGTTCCCGGCGAACGAGTTTCGGGGTCGATTCCCCGGGAAGCAGCACTGCCCCGATCACGATATCAGATTCGCGCAGGACGTGTTCTATGTTCGATTCGGTTGCGTAGAGGGTGGTAATCGAGCTGCCGAAAATATCGTCGAGGTACGCGAGGCGTCGCGGATTCACGTCGAGTATCGTGACGTTGGCACCGATTCCAACGGCGATTTTACAGGCGTTGGTTCCCACGACTCCGCCTCCCAGGATTGCCACGTTGCCCCGTGGCACACCCGGTACGCCGCCAAGCAGAATGCCTCTGCCACCGAACGCCTTTTCGAGATACTTTGCGCCCTCCTGCACGCTCAGCCGACCCGCAATTTCGCTCATGGGGGTCAGGCAGGGAAGGCTGCCGTCTGCCAGTTGAATGGTTTCGTAGGCAACTGACTGCACTCTGCGGGACATGAGTACCTGCAGCAGTTCCGGGTTTGCTGCGAGGTGCAGATACGTGTACATGATTTGATCCGGGCGCATCAGTTCGTACTCGGCCGGGAGAGGTTCCTTGACCTTCACGACCATGTCAGCCGTCTCGTATACGGCTTCGGCGGAAGGCAGTATCGTTGCTCCGGCCGCCTCGTATTCTTCGTCAGTATAGCCGCTGCCGTTTCCTGCCGACGTTTCTATATATACGGTGTGACCATGGCTCACATAGCTTTTCGCACAATGCGGGGTCATGCCAACACGGTACTCGTGCCGCTTTATTTCTCGTGGGACTCCAATAATCATAGTGACTGCATACTATCATTATTGGCGTACTTGCGCTGCAAATCCCTGAAAATTCTGCCGATACGGGTCAATAGGGAGCATGTATGATGAATGGTTCGAAGCGCTCGTGGGCGGGGGCACTCTGCGTAGTTCTATGCCTTGGTATGATCGTACACGCACAGTCACTCGGCGAGCTCGACTTTTCGCAGACACGGGTCAGCATCGCGGGGCCCGATCGTTTTTACGTGAGAAACGTTCTGCTCGATTCAGTCGCTATGTCAGGTACTGTCGAACTTGATTCCGATGGCCGATGGCACATCATCGAGTTTTTCCCCTCCGACCGCGACCGCTGGGACGACAATATCATTCTTGACTTTGTGGAAATATCTACGGACGGTGTCGACACGATAGACATAGACGGCATTATTCTCGGGAATCAGGTGTATCGGGGACGCTTACGGGTAGATGAGGCGGCTCGCATAGATTTCGACGAATCGCTCGAAGAGGGAAACGTACCACCCCGAGCAGTGGATGCGGCGGCGGCATTTGCTGATCTCCTCACCGAAGGTGAGCGGCGAGCGTTTCAGCGACGCATCGGCGAGCTCGAAGAGGAGCTGCGGCACGCCGTTCAGGATCGTGATGTCCTTCTTTCCATCCTCGACGGTGAACCCGATGATGCCATGCTCGCGCGCGAGGCGCGGCGTCTCGACGAGAGAATTCGTGGTTTGCAGGACGAGGTACAGGACGTGACCGCATCCAGGGATGCCCTGTCTGAACGGTTGACCATGGTGGAACAGGAGCGCGATCAGCTTATCGTCGAACTCGCCCTCGTGGAGCAGACAGTTACGCGTCTTGAAGAAGAGATCGTTATCCTGCAGTCGGAAATAACGCGTCTTTCCCGTACGGACGATCCTTCACGACAACTCACCGCAGAGGCGTTTCATCGCGAGGCGGAAGAACTTCGGTCGTTTCTCGCCGAAGCCGATTCCCGAATACAGCGGCTGGAAGAGCAGGCTCGTACTGTTGAGACGAGGGACGAGGCGAACCTGCGCTCGCGAGCGCTTGAAGCCAGGCTCCGTAGCGAACTGACGCTCCTTCGATCCGAACTCGCGGCTACGCGCAACCAGCGCGATCTTCTTGAGCAAAACACTCTCTTGAGTCTGCTCGACGACGGAATAGTGGCAGGAGTGGCGTCGCTTCCGGGTCATACACTGCAGCGGGGTTTTACCGGTGGCGTTCCCCAGCTCGGAACGTGGTTCGTGTCGGACAGTCTGCTCGAACAGACCTCCGAACGGGAGTTCTTCGCGAAATACATTATTCCGGTACAGCAGGGCGGCGAAACCACGCTATATCGATTCTCGGTTGAAACCGGGCCACGAGGGTGGGTCGGTGCGGGGTTGCATTTCAGCGCCTCGAACTCGTACTTGAGCGGGTACGGATTCGGCGAATCCCTGCTCGTCTGGTTTACCCGCGACCCGGCACATTATCAGAACGACAGAACCTACGTACAGCTGTACAGGAGCGACGACGATGTGCGTATGGAGCGAGTGCTCGATGCGCAGATAGAGCAGCATATTGCCGATGGGCTTCAGGTCGATGTGCTGTACGAACCCGCACGCGGGTACGTCACCGTCGCGGTGAACGGCATTGATACCGTCCGGTACAGGACCTGGTTCGATATCGATGCAGGTTTCGAGGTCGCCCTGCGCTCGCTCGGGGACGGTGCCCGTTTTCGCGATCTCGAAATTATCGAGATCGAAGCTGATCGGCGATAAGGAACGCTATCTCGAGGCTTTGCGCGTAGTTCAGTCGAGGATCACACCAGCTTCGATAGTCGCGTGAAAGGTCAGATTCATTGAGCCCGACGGATCCTCCCACGCATTCAGTTACCGGATCTGCTGTCATCTCGAAGTGTACACCGGCAAGTATCGATCCCGCCTCGCTGTGTGTTGCGAATGTATCCCTGAGTTCCGCGACGATTGCATCAAAGCTCCGGGTCTTTCTGCCCGCAGAGGTGGTAACCGTGTTCCCGTGCATGGGATCGCAGCACCAGACGACAGGCATATCATCGCTTCGAAGCGCTTCTATCAGCTTCGACACACGTTCTGCGGCATAGCGCTCTCCCATGCGGGTAATACACACCAGACGCCCAGGTATCCGGGAGGGATTCACGACCCTGCACAGTTCACGCAGGTCATCCGGTTCCGTTCCGGGGCCGAGTTTGATACCGATTGGATTCGAGAGACCGCGAACGTACTCAACATGCGCTCCGTCGACATGCCTCGTACGGTCCCCGATCCAGAGCAGATGTGCACCCAGGTTATACCAGGCTTCCGTTTCGTTTCGGGTAAGCGCCTGCTCGTACGCCAGATGCAGCGCTTCGTGTGAGGTATAGAAATCAACGCCCCGTATTGATCCCCGGTTGACTCCACCGAAGCTTTCCATGAAGTGGATCGCATCACGTACGCGTTCCACGATTTCCTGGTACTCTTCGAAGCGGGATGCCTCTTCCATATCGCGAAGGTTCCAGTAGTCAGGATGATGTAGATCCGCAAAGCCTCCCGCGATCATCGCCCGGATGTAGTTCAGCGTTGCCGATGCATGAAAATAACCCCGCAGCAGTCGGTGGGGGTCGGGTTCGCGCTCTGCCGTATCAAAGCCGTGAACAGCATCGCCTTTGTAGGTTTGCACGGTGACGCCGTCGATCGATTCCGTGTCCCGGCTTCTCGGTTTGAAGAACTGCCCGGCCATGCGACCGATGCGCACGACGGGCTTTCTCGCCGCGTGGGTAAGGATAATGCTCATCTGAAGCAGGATGCGGATGCGGTTGGAGATTGCTGTTTCGCGGCAGTCATCGAAACGCTCCACGCAGTCTCCGCCGTGTAGAATGAATCGGGTTCCTGCCGCAGCCTCGGCGAGTTCTCCGGTCAGGCGGTCAATCTCGCCGGGGACTACGAGCGGGGGCAGGGCGCGTATGTCGTCAAGCACCGCTTTGAGGTCATCTGCATGTGCGTATACCGGCTGGTGGAGGGGGTGCATACCGTGCCAGCTGTCGGGATTCCAGTTCGGCCTGTTCTGTGCCGATGATTGATCAGGAAGGGAACTCATAAACGATACCTGTACTATGGATCGAAACGGGAGGGACAGACAATGACCAGACAGGGAGAATCGGGAGAGGATCGCTTTACAGCTCCGGGATACGAACGCGTCGAACCGCGCGCGACCTACGCTCCCTGGCAGGCCGATGAGGCGTTCCATACCGTAAACTCGGTGACCCGTGAGCAGACCCTCGTCGATCTGTATCGAAGTTACGAACTGTGGCAGCTTGTGTCAGAGGCATGCAAGGTGCCCGGAGATATCCTCGAAGTCGGCGTCTGGCGAGGAGGAACCGGCGCATTGATTGCTGCTCGGACCGCCGCTCTTGATTCCGACAGGCACGTATATCTCGCCGACACATTTCAGGGCGTCGTGAAGGCGGGGCCGAAAGACCAGTACTATCGTGGAGGCGAGCACGCGAATGCGAGCCGCGATGACGTTGAGTCTCTCGTCGCGCGACTTGGCCTGAACAACGTGACTGTTCTGACCGGTGTCTTTCCGGACGACACGGCATCGAGCGTAAACTCGCAGTGTATCTCGCTGTGTCACATCGACGTCGATGTGTACCAGGGAGCGAAAGAAGTTACCGAGTGGGTATGGCCCCGATTATCCGCAGGCGGCATCGTCGTGTACGATGACTACGGATTTTATGGCTGCGAAGGCGTCACGGCATACGTGAACGAAGTCTGCGACCAGTCAGACCGTGTGTGTGTACGGAATCTGAACGGGCACGCGATCTTTATCAAAACGTGATCCAGTAGCTGTGACTCGTTCCCGCCGCCGCATTCCAGTACCCGCACTCCTGCTTCGTATCGGTCTCGCCGGAGCCCTTGCAAGCGCGATCTTCATTGCGGTCAACGCGGGATTGTTCGACCCGATGTCCGTGCGTTCCTACATTCTCCGTTTCGGCCGCTGGGCTCCGGTAATCTGGATCCTCCTGTACGTTCCGGCGACCTTCATTCCCTACGCAACTTCGATAATGACGGTCGCGGCAGGACTCGCCTTCGGTTCGGTTCCCGGGGCGCTTCTGACCTATGGGGTTACCAGTTTCGCAAGTTTCCTGCCGTTCAGCGTATCGCGCTGGCTCGGTCGCTCGTGGGTGGAGTATGCCATCGGGCGCTCACGCGTTGCGCCGTATGTTGCCCGGCTGAACCGGCACTCGTTCGTAGTGTTCCTGTACCTGAGACTGCTTCCAACCATTCCCTACGAACTACAGAATCATATCGCAGGAGTATCTCGCATCAGGAAGCGTGATTTTTTTCTCGCTTCCGTGCTTGGGAACGGACCAGCAACCTTCGTAATGGCGTTCTTCGGCGATAGCCTCGCGAGCACGGGTTCGATTCATTTCTGGGTGGCGACAATTCTGTACGCGGGAATGCTTGTACTGCCTCTTCTCGTCGTCAGGCAACGCGCGAGACGGAAGCGCGCAGCTGACTCAGGAAGATAAGTTTCTGCTTCGTTCAAGGCCGAGCATCAGAAATACGATGCCTGCCATCTGTACGAGATGAAACACACCGTTGTTGTCGAACTCCCAGATCAGCGTGAAGCCAACGCTGTCGATTGCCTGAAAGGCCGCGGCTGCGATACTCACGATGACGCCTGCTGTCATGTAGTAAAAGGTGATTCGTCGTCGACGTACACTCAGATACGTGTAGACCCCGAGTGCGAAGAGCATTGCGACCGCCTCGTAGGCTATAAATACCAGGAAACTTCCCGGGACAACTATGGTTATGCCGTAAAACACGACTCCCACTGCGGCGAAGCTCAGAACGACGGCACGTGGAACGGTGGCTTCCCGCAGGTCTACGAGCACGGCAGCTGCAAAAAAGGCTACCGTCAGTCCAAGCCCGAGGTACAGTGGGTGCCAGAGCAGGGCCTTGAAGGTTTCGGTCATCTCGAAACCGTGTGCCCAGAAACCCAGGAAACCTGCGACTGCAAGGGACACGAACGCGGCGGTCCAGATATCCGCTTTCTGCGGTACCGTGTAACTCTGCCTCGTCTTCCGCAGTCGGACTGCCGCCGCGACCGCCATACAGGCAAGAATAAGGTCGGTGACCGCTGTCGTCAGTTCTGTCTCTATAGAGATAAATGTCATGTGTGTACCTGTATGTTCTGCAGCTTCCGGTCCATTTCGATCTGAAGCGTGGAGTGAATGAAGTCGTGAAGCTTGTGTCGGGTTCTGTCGTCGCTTCCTTCCCGGAACAGAATCACATAGATTTTCCGGCCGTCGACGCTTCGGGTTCCTGCCACCGACCCGGTGACCGAAACATTTCTGCCGCGAAGGTTCAGCTGCATGTCGCCCACCGAATCACCGACTGCAAGATCAACCTCGCTCTCGAACGTACACGCCGCACCGGCCACGCTTATGTCGATTATGCTGCCTCTGTACACCTCACCAGCCTGTCGCATATTGAAGCGCGCCGTGTTGTTTGACGGTACCGCCGCACGCACGAAGCGGCGTTTTCCGCGCGCTTCGTTCGCCTCGAGAACGGTGAGCAGTATCTTTGCGCTCTCCTTCAGGCCCAGTTTCAGCTTTATAAAGCCACAGGGAACCGATAGATCCATGAGATAATACTGAGCGAGCGCAGGATCATCGTTGTAGGAGAGGATGCCCACCTTCACGGAACTGGTCTGCTCCGAAGCCATGAGTCGTGCAATCCAGTCTTCCCATGAGTCCCCGCGCAAACGCTCGTCGATATTCACAAACAGGATGGCATCCGGATAATCAGCGAGAAGCAGTGGGGCCTTCTGATGGTCCTTGAGAAGGTATACCTCGTACTCGGCCTGAACCACGATATTCAGCAGCTGCTCTTCGAGCACGCTCGGTGGGTAGAGGAAGAATACTTCGCGCCCTTGATCCATGGTATATCCTTTGCACTTACATTCTATACCCCAATTTGCCTGTATGCACAGACTCATTGCAGCAGGCGAACTGCCGACTGAATCATGCCGTACAAGGCCAGCACATCGACGTCCGCGTCGTGTCTGTTCCACAGGAGTACGACCGTATGCGTGCGTCCGTTCGCATCCCTGCCATGAACGACTTCCGCTGCCACACCGGGAACATAACCGTCCTTGTAGACAATATCTGTCCAGTCTGTCCCAGCGGCGGCGCCCGGTGAAACTGCTGCTGATGGTTGTCCCGCCACATATGCTGCAAGGGCGGCGAGTTCCCTGGGGGTAAAGGTCCATCCGACGTCCCGCCTGGTGTCGCTCCCGGTAAAGTCACGAATTCGACCCATTTCCCGGTCTGCGACCTGGTCGAGTACCATGCGGAAGTCATCCGGTGCGTCTGCGGCAGCCCAGGCATCCGCAAGATCGGCAGCGTCCGGACCGAGAAGGGTGAACATCTCCCTCGTGGTCGGGATGATCGGTTGTGCTTCCGATGCAAAACGGTCTACACGCTCGCGCCCGAGCGTTCGCATCAGGAGATCAGTTGCGGTGTTATCGCTCATGCTCATCATCATTACCATGAGGGTATCGATGGTTACTGACGTGCCAACCGGCCACTCCTGCATGATGCCAGAGGGTAGCGTCTGATCGTCTTCGGAGAGGTGGACAACATCGTCCGCGTTCAGCGATCCGTCTTCCATTGCATCGACCACCGCGGCGAGAACCGCCAGTTTGAAGGCGCTTGCGACGGAGAACCTGGTGTCTGCGTTGTGGGTGGCGACCTGCTCACCGTCGGTCATTACCAGAAGCGCCGTGTCACCGGGAAGCTCCTGAAGCTGGCCAAGGAGTTCATCGAAGTTCTGCGCGCGTGGGGAGGGCGGACGAAACCAGATTGTGGAAATCTGACCGCGTTCATCCAGAACGATTGTGGACGACACGACAGCGTCTTCGAAGAATATCGAATACTCGCCGTCGTCTCCATCAATAAATTCGAGTTCCCCGATTCCCGAGAGAAGCTGTGCGAGTTGTTGCTGAAACTGCGGCAGATTCAGTTGTTGCAGCAGGGCGTCGCTGAACCAGTCGCGCTTGTACTCGTCCTCCGTTACCAGGAGGCGAAGCACATCTGCTTCCTGCGCCTGCTGAGGGAAAACGGAGGCCACTCCGAACCCCAACAGCAGGATCGCCATACATGCTGTTCGTACATAGTTTCGCATGGAAAAAATCGTAGAAGGCATTGCCTTCCCGGTCAAGTCGGCTGTGCGTCGATAAACTGTCGCTCGTACAGATCCCTGTACATGCCGCCCTGGGCAAGGAGTTCCGTATGCGTGCCGCGCTGCGCGACCGTTCCATTGTCGACAACGTAGATACGGTCAGCATTTCGTATCGTCGTCAGACGGTGTGCAATTACAATCGCCGTTCGATCATGCAGCAACCGGTCGAGTGCACGTTGTATAAGCGCCTCGGTGACCGTATCGACGCTCGATGTTGCCTCGTCCATAATCAGAATCCGGGGATCTACAAGCATTGCCCGCGCGATGGCGATCAGCTGGCGCTGACCGACCGAGAGGTTGGAGGCGCCTTCGGTTACGATCGTGTCGTATCCGTGTGCGAGTCTCGATATGAACTCGTGTGCTTCCGCGTATCTGGCCGCACGTTCTATTCGCGCTGGCGTGGCAGTTTCATCACCTAACGCGATATTTTCGGCAATGGTCACCGGGAACAGAATGGGGTCCTGGCTGACGTAGCCCATATGACGATGCAGGCTGTTCAGACTGATGTCCCTGATATCGATTCCGTCTACGAAAACCGTACCCGATGTCGCCTCATAAAACCGGCATACGAGGTTCGTAATGGTACTCTTACCGGCTCCGGTGGGACCCGCTATCGCGATCGTTTCACCAGGCTCGGCAGCCAGGTTTACGTTTCGCAGGACCTCCACTGACGGGACGTAGGAAAAACAGACGTTGTCGAACCGTATCGAGCCGTTCACATGATGCA